>JBDSLV010000468.1:0-5354 GCA_039916205.1 Mesorhizobium sp.
GCGAGCGCCGGATAGCAGATGGCGGGGCGAAGGTTGGCGAACAGCTCCATATCCTTGCGCAGCCGCAGCAGGCCGGCCTCCGGGCGCACCTCGTAAGGCACCGCATCCCATTTCGGACCGCCGACGGCGCCGAACAGCACCGCGTCCGCCGCCATCGCCTTTTCCATGTCGGCATCGGAAATCGCCGCGCCATGCGCGTCATAGGCGCAGCCGCCGACCAGGCCTTCGTCGGTGACGAAGCCGCTGCCGAGCTTGTCGTTCATCGCCCCGATCAGCTTCTTCACCTCGGCCATGGCCTCGGGACCGATGCCGTCGCCGGCGAGCAGGAGAAGATGTTTCGAAGCCATGGAGAACCGTCCCAAAACTGTTTCTTGAACGCGGCCTTGCTAAACGGACAGTGGCGAGCGCGCAAGTCCGCGGTTCAGCGCCTCGAGGAAGAAGCCGTCACAGATGCGAGAGAATGTTGACCAGCCGGCCATAGGGATCACGGACATAGAAGCGCCGAACACCCCAGGGCTCGTCGGCCGGGCCATACTCGATAACGAAGCCGGCGGCCTTCATGCCTTCGAGTGCCGCCTCGACGTCGTCGACCTCGATCGACAGGTCCGGCACCGGTGTGCCGGAGCCGCCCTGGTTGGCGAAGCTGATCTGCACATCCATGCTCTGCGCCGAGCCATAGGTGGCGATCTAGCCATGATCCATCAGCAGATCGAGCCCCAGCACGTCCTGATAGAAACGTTTGGCCGCCGCGATATCCTGCGTGCCGATATTGGCAATGATGCGCCTGACTTTCACCATCCGCTCTTCCTTGCTCCAGGCATGTCGCCGCCCCAAAGCCGCTTCGCCTTTTTGGGCGGCATCAGGCCGTGCGCCGCAGTGCGGTTACCTCGATCTCGATCTTCATCTCCGGTTTGTTGAGCTGGCAGACGATCATTGTCGCCGCCGGCCTGATCTCGCCGAAGGTTGCGCCGAGGATCGGGAAGACGATGTCGGCGAATGCCTGGTCGGTGATGTAGTAATGCGCGCGCACCACATCGGCCATTTCGAAGCCGCCGTCCTGCAGGGCCTTGCCGATCGTCGCCAGGCAATTGCGCGTCTGCGCCTCCACCGTCTCCGGCATCGTCATCGTCGCATAGTCGTAGCCGGTCGTCCCGGAGACAAAACACCAGTCGCCCTGCACCACGGCGCGCGAATAGCCGGCGGTCTTTTCGAACGGTGACCCGGTGGAGATGAGCTTTCGCATGGATGTCCTCGTTGTTTGCGGTCATCTAGCAGGGGCGAGCTCCGCGCGGCCATGGGCCAGAGGGGACCAGTCTGTTGTTGCGGCCGCTACCCGGCCAAAACGCGATGAAGGTACGATGGGCGCTGCGGGGAAAACCTAGTTCGCCGAACCCAGCGCCTTGTCCAGCGCCTCTTTCACATCCGCCGGCCAGGTTGCCACTGCTGGCCATGCATCCGGCTCGCCATTGTCGCCGCGCCGCGAGAAATACAGCTTGTGGTTGGCGGGATCGACCGCCATGAAGCCGTCATTGCCGCCGCAATCATGCGGCACGCAGCCCGTGGCGTAGAAGGCACCGGACGCCGTCTTTTCCGTGCCGCCGCCGACCAGCAGGCTGGTCGCCATGTCGGGCATGTCCTTGCCGAGCAGCGTCTGCGCCAGCTTGTAGACAGCCTCGTTGTGGAAGGCGTCGATGATGTTGTCGTATTTCGACGGATCGACATCCTTCCAGTCCGTGCCGGGTTCCGGCATGTAGGTCAGATTTCCCGAAGTCGTCAGCCCGTCCGTTGGCGACCATTGCAGCGCCGGCTTCGAATCGCCCGGCAGCAGATAGGGCACGAAATAGATCGCACTGTCCGAGATCGCGGTCGGCGGTGCGCCACAGTCATCCTGGTCGACGGTCGTGCTCTGGATCGTACCGCCTTCCGGCTTCCAGATAATCACCGTGGCTGGGCCACATTGATTGCCGCCATCGCCAGCGTTGAACAGCGCCACCTTGACGCCGCCGACATCGGCGATCTTGTCGAAAAAGACCTCGTAATTGCTGGCCAGTTCCACGCCGTCGTAGGCAAGCACCTTTTCGCCGCCATCTTCCTTCTGGGTGATGGTCAGCTGGCCGCCTTCGAACGGGATCGGCGCCTGCTTGTCGTCGTCGGAAGCAGCGGCGGCATCCGTGCCTTGATCCGTGGCCGGCGCCTCTGCCGTGGGCGGCGTTTGCGCCGCATGTGTTTGCGTCTGCGCTTGAGTGCCCGTCATAGGCACCAGGACAAAGGCCAACCCACAGACCCCGGCAAGAAGCGCGCGCATCACCACTACCCTCCGTTGACCGCATGAACGCCCGAGCGGGCGGCTCGAGATCATGCGGCGGCAGAAAACAACGAGGCCGGCCTTTCGGCGCGGCCCAATCCGTTCAGGCCCAGGGACGCTGCTCGGCGTTCTTCTTCTCAAACGAATCGATGGCGCCGGCCTTCTCCATGGTCAGGCCGATGTCGTCGAGACCGTTGAGCAGGCAGTGCCGCTTGAAGTCGTCGAGGTCGAAGGTGACCACGCCGCCATCCGGCCCACGGATTTCCTTGGCCTCGAGGTCGACCGACACGGTCGCATTGGAGCCGCGCGAGGCGTCATCCATCAGCTTCTCCAGGTCTTCCGGGCTGACGGTGATCGGCAGCACGCCGTTCTTGAAGCAATTGTTGTAGAAAATGTCGGCGAACGAGGTCGAGATGATGCAGCGGATGCCGAAATCGAGCAGCGCCCACGGCGCGTGCTCGCGCGACGAGCCGCAGCCGAAATTGTCGCCGGCGACCAGGATTTGCGCCTTGCGGTAGGCCGGCTTGTTGAGCACGAAATCAGGGTTTTCCGAACCGTCCTCGTTGTAGCGCATCTCGGCGAACAGGCCGGTGCCGAGCCCGGTACGCTTGATCGTCTTGAGATAGTCCTTGGGGATGATCATGTCGGTGTCGACATTGACGATCGGCATCGGAGCGGCGACGCCGGTGAGCTTGGTGAATTTTTCCATGGCTTTTGCCAGTCTTCTCTACCGTTGCGGGGGATTGCTGGCGCCCGGTTTACACAAAGCAGCGGGCAAATAAAAGGCGGCTGTTTGCCATTGCCGCTGATCCGTCAAACACAACAGCTGAGATCGCAGGCTTCAAAATCATCAGCGCGTGGTGCACCTTGGCCGGCATGACCAAAGATACCAAAATCCTCTACGCCAGCGAACCGTCGCTCGACGTCGCGGAATTCCGCCGTGTGCTGGTCGAATCCGGCCTTGGCGAGACACGCCCGGTCGACGACGACAAAAGGCTGAAGGCCATGCTTGCCGGCGCCAATCTGGTTCTGACCGCCCGGCTTGATGTGCCGGGCCGGCAGTTGCTCGGCGTCGCGCGCGGCATCACCGACTTTTCCTGGGTCTGCTACGTCTCGGAACTCGCCGTTTCCAGTTCGGCGCAAGGTCTCGGCATCGGCAAGGGCCTGATGGATGAGGCACGCCGCCAGCTTGGCCCATCGGTTGCCATCAGCCTGATTTCCATGCCGGACGCAGCCGGCTTTTACGAACGGATCGGCATGAAACGCATGGCCGACGCCTTCTGGTTTGGCCGCAAGGGGTGACATCCAACCGTGCCAGGCCTGCCGAAGGATGCTGAACCTCCAGGATTGACCCTCACCTCAACGTCTCCATATCCTCTTCATGGAGAGATGTTTCATAGGCACTGCCGGCTGGGGGATTTCGGCCCGCTACCAAGATGATTTTCCGCAATCCGGCTCGCACCTTGAACGCTATGCCGGACGCCTTCCCGTCGTCGAAATCGACACATCCTTCTCAAGATCGCATCGCCGTGAGACCTATGAGCGCTGGAAAAGCGCCGTGCCGGATAACTTCCGCTTCTCGGTAAAAACACCCAAGGCCATGACACATGAACGTCGTCTCGTTGGCTGCGAGGATCTTGTCGAGGCATTTCTCCTGGAGGTCGGAGGTCTCGGCGCCAAGCTCGGCGTGCTGGTGGTGCAGTTGCCGCCGAGTCTGCGCTTCGATCCGGAAATCGCGGGAAAGTTCTTTGACATGCTGAGCAAGCGAACCGACGTGCGGCTGGCCAGTGAGCCGCGCCATTCCAGCTGGTTTGAGCCCGAAGCGGACGCGCTTCTGCTCAATTCAGGCGTTGCGCGTATCGCAGCCGACCCTTCTCCGGTTCCTGAAGCGTCAACGCCGGCGGGCTGGGCCGGCCTTGCCTATTTTCGTCTGCACGGCGCGCCGCACGTCTACTACTCGAATTACGAAGCTGAAGGCCTGATCCGTATCCGCCAACAACTGGACACGGCTGCAGCCTCAAGCCCGGAGGTCTGGTGTATCTTCGACAACACGGCCGAAGGCCATGCACTTGGCAACGCATTGGCCGTCGATGGCGCTCAGTTCGCGTCGTATTCGCGATAGCGCATGGCTTTATGCGTCTGCGGATGACCCGGCCTTTGTGCAAAGACTGGCGTCTGCGGACACGAGAAAAAACGACGTGACGAAAACCATTCCGACGCTGGTCGGTTTTTCAGCCATCCTGACCTGGTCGTTCCTGGCGCTGCTGTCGACAGCTGCCGGCCCGATCCCGCCATTTCAGCTGGCGGCGATGGCGTTCCTGCTTGGAGGATTGGTCGGTGCGGCCAGCTGGGTCTTCCGCCCAGCCGCGATCCGGTCCCTGCGCCAGCCCTGGCCGGTCTGGGCAATCGGAAGCGCGGGACTTTGCATATATCACTGCGCCTATTTCTTCGCGATCCAGGCGGCCCCTCCGGTCGAGGTCAGCCTGATCGCCTATCTCTGGCCGCTGTTGATCGTCGTCTTTGCCGCCTTCCTGCCGGGCGAGCGGCTGAAGGCGCACCACCTGGTGGGCGTGTTCCTCGGTCTGGCGGGAGCCATCGTCGTCATCACCAAGGGCGGCAGCGTCGGGCTGGCCAATGGCTTGATGAAGGGCCATGTCATTGCGCTGTTCTGTGCCTTCATCTGGTCTGGCTATTCGGTCCTGTCCCGCCGCTTTGGCGCGGTGCCGACGGATGTCGTCGCCGGCTATTGCTTCATCACGGCAGCAGTTGCCTTCGCGCTGCACATGGCGCTTGAGCCCACGGTCTGGCCGCAGACTTACATACAGTGGGCAGCCATCCTGATCCTGGGCACGATCCCGCTCGGCGCCGGCTTCTACGCCTGGGACCATGGCTGCAAGCACGGCGACATCATGATCCTCGGCGCCCTGTCCTATGCCGCGCCGCTGTTTTCGGTGATCGTGCTTCTGCTGGCGGGCTTCGGCGTGTTTCACTGGTCCGTTGCGCTGGCCTGTGTGCTGATCACGGTCGGAGCCATGATCGCCGCCAAGGA
>JBDSLV010000469.1:0-9284 GCA_039916205.1 Mesorhizobium sp.
GACGGGGTCGATGCGCTGGGCTTTCCGCTGATTCCGTTGACCCTGCGTAAGAGCAGGCGTATCGTGATTTCGAGGAAAGCAGACAATTCGATCAGGGAAGAACGAGCCGGAACGCCGCGACTTGCCCTGATTCGCGCGGCATCGCCGGACGGTTCTCCCGTAGGCTACGGGGGTAGTGCCATGTCTCGCAACCACGGCTCATTCATGTCATCGGCCGCCGGGCATGTGCGCCGCGCCGCCCATGCCTCGGGCGGGTTTCTGGCGCTGGCGCTCTCCGTCGGGCTGTGGCTGGGCGGTGCTGCCCATGCTCAGGACACCCAGACCCAGATCATCTATCCCGGATCGATGGCGGTGACCGGCTTCTCCGGCACCACCATTCCAAATTTGGATCAGGGCTTGCCGCCGGGCGTCGATCCGGTCGATGAAACGTTCATTGACACGACGCGCGCCACCTTGCGCGTGTTCGACGTTTCGCATCTTGGCGGACCGGCGTCGGGCCAGGTTGTCTTCACGCCACCACCTTTCGAGGTCACGGCTGAACAGATCGGCCAGGTGTTCGGCGTGACCTATGATGACGGCGTGCGTGATGGGGTTCCGTCGGGCGTGCCGAACCTCTATGCCGGCGCGACATCGCTGCATGGCATGCGCATCGTCACCCCCGACGCCGACGAGGATGGCCGCCCCGAGCGCCAGCGCCGCGGCATAGCGGGCGCCACCTTCATGGATGGCCAGTTCGGCACCGAAAACGGTGGCGGCCCCGGCACCATCTGGAAAATCGACGGCATTACCGGTCAGGTCTCGAAATTCGCCGACATCGAAACCAACAGCGGTCCCGGCATCGGCAACCTCACCTTCGATCCCACGCACCGCCAGTTCTTCGCCTCCGATCTCGACACCGGCCTGATCCACCGCATCAATGCCAATGGCATGCTGATCGACAGTTTCGATCATGGCGTTGCCGGGCGCCCGGCACATGGCTTGGCCCCAGTCGCCGATGATGGCTCGGTGATGGACATACAGGGCGCGGCTTTTGATTCCGAAGACCCCGACACCTGGGGCTACACCCAGGACGAGCGCCGCATCTGGGCCGTCTCCTACCATGGCGGCCGTGTCTATTACTCGGTTGGCGAAAAGTCGGAGATCTGGTCGGTGGGCATAGCTCGCGACGGCACCTTCGCCGGCGACCCGCGTTGGGAATTGACGGTCAAGGCCGACAAGGACTACGCCGTCACCGACATCGCCTTCGACAACAAGGGCTTCATGTACCTGGCCCAGCGTGGCCCGGTCGAAAACCGTTACGACTACAGCCAGTTCGCCGATTCCGGCAAAGGCGAGGTCATCCGCTACTTCAGAGAGAATCCGGACGATCCGGAGACGGAATCGGTCTGGGTGGAAGTGCCGCAGGAATACGCGGTCGGCTTCCCGCAAGGCAACCGACAATCAGCCGGCGGCCTCGACCTGCAATATGGCTATGATTCCGAAGGCAATCTCGACACGTCGGTCTGCACCGACACGCTGGTCAACACCGGCGACAAACTGCGTGACAATCCCACTCTCGCCAATGAGCTCGCCGCCGGCGGGCCGTTTGCCATTCACGGCGTGCAGATCACGCCGACGGAGCTGGTCAAGCCGGCCAATGTGCCGCCTTTCGGCTCGTGGTTCGGTGACTTCGATGGCTATTACGAGGACCTTGAGGTCGAGGGCCATGTCGGCGACGTTGCCGTCTGGCATCCTTGTGAAGGCCGTGCCGGCTATTACGAAGAAATACCTGGCGGCTATCTGCCACCCTTCTATCCGCCGGATTTCCCGCCCCCCGGCAACCTGCCTCCCTGTCTCGACGTTGAGGACGTCCAGTATTTCTGCACGCCCTCCGGCCTCGAGGCCGATCTCTATCTCCATGCCGGCTTTGGCGGCGATTCGATCAAGGCTCAGTCCAGGACACCAGGCGTCGGGATCACCACCCCGCAGTCGCATGCTCCGGGCAAACCGTACACGATCGGCATCACCGGCCATTATCCGGGCGACACTGTCGATGTCGGGCTCTGCTTCTACAGGAAGTCCGACAAGGACAAGGGTGGCTACTACCCTTGCTGCAAGATGACCGTGCCGCTCAGAACCCCAGCAATCAGCTGCGAACGTTGAGGAGGGGAAGATGAACATTTCAGCACGTTCCCCGCTCGCAACCGGCAACAATTCAGCCGGCAAGCAGTCAAAAGTCTTGGAGACGATCATGAAACCCCTGTCACTCGCCAGGCGCGGCGCGCGCTGGCTGATGGCGGCCGGTATCGCGGTCGCCCTTGCGCCGGCGCTGCCGGCGGTCGCTGCCCAGAACATCCAGGCCATCACCAGTCCGGATGTTCAGCTCCAGCTCGACAATTCGCGCATCGTCAATCCGGAGCCCGGACGCGTCGTGCCGTTCTTCACCAAGAAGGGCGGCCAGCGCAGCTGTGACTATGTCGAATATTTTCTCAGCTTCGGCCTGCGCGGCGATCCGCAAAGCTTTGCCAGCCCCAGCCTCGCGGCTGCGCTGAAAAAAGCCCAGCTCGACTTCAAGGACCAGCTTCCGCATGGTCTTTCGATCGTCAATGTGCAGGTCGCCGGTGACGGCACGGATTCTTCCGGCGGGCCACTGCCCGGCGCTGTGATCAGTTCTTCGGGCGGTCCCAACGACACCGCGACGGTTTCCGACTTCCGGATTTCCGCCACCGATCTCGACGGGTCTGGCGCGCCAAATGAGCGCATTATCACCTTCCGAATCACAGCCAAGATCGACCAAGCGGCGTTTCCCGCGCCGGCGATGGTCGACAACCAGGGCCTGATCAAGGTCACGGTCGGCACCGGCACGGGCACCATCATCCCGTCGCAGGATCCGGGCAAGCCCGATGACGGCATCATCACCACCGGCGAGAAGACCTCGATCCGGATCGACCTCACCCACTGCGAAAAGAAGCCACCGCCTCCAACCGACCATGAATGTTTCAAGGTCGAAAAGGGCTCGGTCGATTGCGTGCCCGGCGGTGGCGCCTTCATCTACCACATGCCGGTCGGCCCGGACATGGGCGGCAAGTGGATCCAGCTTTCGACCACCACGCCCGGCATGACCATCATCCCCGACACGCAATTGGTGCCGGCGGGCGGCGGGGTGCTCAACTGGAAGATCGTCGGCGCATCGCCCGGCGACGTCATCCACCTCATCGCCACCGGCATCAACACCTATGCCGGGCCGAAGGAGGGCTGGGGCCTGTGCTGCACGCAGACCATCGACATCGTCATCCCGCGCGACTTGAGATGCCCGCCCAAGGACAAGGAACCGGATCTCAAGGTTGAAAAGCGTGCCGATGTCACCCGCTGCACGATGGGCGGCGGGTGCGACTTCACCATCAGGGTTACCAATGTCGGCACTGGTGCCTACAACGGCAAGATCGTGCTCAACGAGGTGACGCTGCCAGCCGGTTCGACGCTGGATTCAGGGCCGAATCCGCCCTGGGTCTGCGTGCCCGGAACCACCCCGATGACATGCACCTATCCGGTGACCACGCTCAATCCCGGGGCCTTTGTCGACCTCAAGCTCGGCTTCAAGCCGGCCGGTGGCTGGCAAGGCAGCACCTTGCGCAACTGCGCCACCTACAACTATGCCGCCAGCGGCAAGCCGCTGTTCGGCAGCCAGCAGAACGATCGTGGCTGCGCCTCGATCCCGATCTGCCGGCGTGGCGATCGTGACCGCGACTGCCAGCCGCCGGTCGAGAAGAAGGTCGATCTGATCCTGAAGAAGCGTGCCCGCACCGAGGTCTGCACGGCCGACGGCATCTGCACCTTCGTGATCGACATCATCAACAACGGCAGCGGCACTTATAACGGACCGCTGACGGTGATCGACAGCTATCCGGGCGGCGCGCCGACATCCTCGACGTTCGGCCCGACCCCGCCTTGGACATGCGGACCCAACGGCCCCGGCCAGTTCCGCTGCGACAATGCCGGGATATCGCTGGCACCGGGCGCGTCTGTGCCAATCTTCGTCAAGGCGGTGATGCCGGCCGGCTACCAGTCCGACACGGTGGAGAACTGCGCCGTGGTGAAGCCCATCCCCGGTGAAAACGATCTCACCAACAACAAGGCCTGCGCCAAGGAACGCATCCGTCATCCCAATGGCGGCAAGCCGACCTTGCGCATCACCAAAGTGTGCAGCGGCTCGCTGGCCGGTGCCGCGGCTGTCTCTTGCCGCATCACCGTCATTAGCCTCGGCACGGCTGCCCCCTCCGGTCCGGTGCGGGTCAGCGATGCCGCCACGCTGGTCGCCGGCGGAGCGCCGGTGCAGATCCAGTCCGTCACACCGGATGGCGCGGAATGGGCCTGCGGACCGGTTCCGGCCAATGCACTGTCCTGCCAGATTCCCGGCGCCGTGATGGCGCCTGGGGTGAGCCGCCACTTCGACGTGACGGTGTCGGCGAACGGTGAGTTCGAGAACTGCGCACGCGGCTCGTATGGTCCGGCCCCGGGTGACGATGTCGTCTACCCGATCGGCCAGGCCTGCGCCAAGGGTGGCGGTACCTCCACCATCCGCGTCGAAAAGACTGGTGACAGCGAATGCCAGCCCGGCCAGCCGTGCTCGTTCGACATCACCATCACCAACGATGGCACGAGCCCCTTCTCCGGTCCGGTCCGCATCGGTGATGCGATCGGTGTGGAAGGCCTCGGCCGGCTGGACGGCGTTGCGATCACCTCGATTGATCCGCCCTTCGGCTGTTCGCCGGAACCGGCAACACTGCCTGCGTCCTGCATCGCCAACCTGACGCTTGGTGCCGGCGAAAGCCACACGCACCATGTCACCGTCGTCATTCCCGAGGACGGCCGGCTGGCCAATTTGCGCGGCACGCTCAACGGCCAGAACTGCGTTGGCGTCCTGTCTCCCGACACACGGGTGCAAGGCGGCGGCGACGTGCTTTCAGGCGACCTGACCAATGTGCAGGGCAATCGCGGCAAGGCCTATGCTTGCCATCCCTTCACCATCAGGCATGACGTGAAGAAGCAGTGTTCGGAAGGCTTCGTCATGAACGATGCCGGCCGCTGCGTCTGCCCGGAAGGCACCACCTTCCGCAACGGCCAATGCACCGGCGGCAGCAACCTTCTGCCGCAGCCCCCGCCGCCGCGTTGCGTGCTGCTGGACGGTCAGATCCGCACCGAGGACGGACGTTGTGTCTGCCCGCGTGGTACGGAACTGGAGAATGGCGCTTGCGTCAAAACGGGCAAGCCAGGCTGCACCATTCCGGGGTCTATTCCGACCTCGGACGGCAACAGCTGCTATTGCCCGGACGGCACGCATCTCGACAGGCAAGCCAATGCCTGCGTCCGCGACAGGCCGAAGCCTCAGCAGTGCACCATCCGTGGCCAGACCCACAACGCCGATGGCGATTGCGTCTGCCCGAGGGGCACCGAAGTGAGAGGCAACGCCTGCCGGCCGATCCGGCCAAAGCCTGAGCAATGCACGATCCGTGGCCAGTTCCAGAACGCCAATGGCGATTGCGTCTGCCCGGATGGTATGGAAGTCAGGAACAACGCCTGCCGTCCAATCCGGCCGAAGCCGCAGCAATGCACGATCCGTGGCCAGGTCCAGAACGCCAACGGCGACTGTGTCTGCCCACGGGGTACCGAAGTGCAAGGCAATGCTTGCCGGCGCAAACAGCCTGATGTGGTGCAGTGCGACATACGCGGCCAGGTCCAAAACAAGCGCGGCGAATGTGTCTGCCCGCGTGGGACCGAGGTGATCGACGGCGCATGCCGCAAGCCCCGGCAGCAGCAGGAATGCGCACCGGGCTCGCAGATGGTCGGTGGCCAATGCCAGCCGATCATCAAGCGGCGCTGCCCTGAAGGCACTGTCGGGCGGTATCCGAACTGCCGGCCGATCCGTGGGCAACCGTCCCTGGAGCTCAATCCGGGCCAGTTGCTCAACCCGAACGTCCTGCAGCAACTCCTGCCACGGCGCAAGCCGCAGGTCGAACTGCAGCAGCAGGATCCGGTTCCCAACCGGATACTGAAACTCCAGCAGCAGTAATCGGCTGCAACCCCTGACCAGAAACCCGCCGGAGCAATCCGGCGGGTTTTGCCTTGCCTAGACAAGGTGCAGACGCAGGTGCGAGGCTCGACGTAACGCTGGCCTGTGAGCGAAGGCGCCTGCACCCTCGACAAGTCATCTGGAGCGCATTAGGCAGTCGATCCAGAGTGGCCGGATGAAAAGGCGCTCGGAAAGGCCGCGAGATGAGCAAAAAGACCCTGATCGCACCATCTGTGCTGGCATCGGATTTTTCCAAGCTCGGCGACGAGGTGGAAGCGGTGGCGGCGGCAGGCGCCGACTGGATCCACCTCGATGTCATGGACGGGCATTTCGTGCCCAACATCACTTTCGGCCCGCCGGTGATCAAGGCGATCCGCAACCGCACCAAGGCCTTCTTCGATTGCCATCTGATGATCGCACCGGCCGATCCTTATCTGGCCGCCTTCGCCGACGCCGGTTGCGATGGCATGACGGTGCATGCCGAAGCCGGGCCACATCTCGACCGCTCGCTGCAGACCATCCGCAATCTTGGCAAGAAGGCGGGCGTGTCGCTCAATCCGGCAACACCTGAAAGTGCTATCGAATATGTGCTCGACCGGCTCGACCTGATCCTGATCATGACGGTCAATCCCGGTTTCGGCGGCCAGGCCTTCATCCCGGCGATGGTCGACAAGGTGAGGCGGGTCAAGGCGCTGATTGGCGACAGGCCCATCCGCATCGAGATCGACGGCGGCGTTTCAGCCGAAACCGCACCGCTGGTGACCGCTGCCGGCGCCGATGTGCTGGTGGCCGGTGCGGCCATCTTCAAGGGCGGCAGCGTCGAATCCTATCGGGCAAACATCGAGGCTATCAGGATTGCCGCCGACAAGGCAGCCGGCTAACCTCGCGGGGCTTGCGCTTCAGTTCTCATGTTTAGCCAAGGGGCCGCAGCGTCTATTGGCCCGCGTAACCCCGCATGCCGATCATCGGGCCGCGAGCTGGTTCGGCGGCCGATTCGGATCGAATGTTCTTTGCCCTATCCGGAGGCGTAACAGATAATCTGGCGTGTATACAAAACATGTTAAGTTTCTGCTGGTTGTAGAACTGCTCGAATTTTCAGCATAAACCGCCACTCTGACCTACATTCCTTCGTGCTTAAGTACAATAACGACATCTTCTGCTTGAGCGTCACAGGCTGGCCGCTATATGGTACATGTACGAAAAGTGGCTGGTTTCGGACTCACGTTGCCCAAAAAAAGAGTTGGGGAAAGGAGTCGCCTTGACTTACGGGTCTGCCAATCTGAACGACGATGGAACCGGGCCGAAGAGCACGCTTGCCAGCGTTGTCTATCACCAACTGCGCGATGATCTTCTCGCCGGTGTGCTCGAAGCCGAAAGCAAGCTGCGCGTCGAATGGGTCGTCGCCAAATACGGCGCCGGGGCTTCACCCGTCCGCGAAGCTCTCAACCGGCTGGCTTCCGAAGGCCTTCTTGGTCGGCATGATCAGCGCGGCTTCTTCATCATGCCGGTCAGTGCCGAGGAACTCGAAGAGCTGACACGGACCCGTTGCTGGCTTGAAGAGCGTGCGCTTCGCGAATCCATCACCCACCGCACCGCCGAATGGGAAGAGCAGGTCGTCCTGGCGCTGCATCGTCTGGGTCGCGCCTCTCGCGTCTCGCCGGACAACATGTCGTCGCTCAATGCGGACTGGGAAAAACTGCACCGTACCTTCCATCGCGTTCTGATTTCGGCCTGCAGGTCGCAATATCTGGTTGGTTTTTGCGAACAGCTTTCCGACCAAGCCTATCGCTACCGGCAGATGTCTACTGATGGCCAAAGCCCGCAACGCGACGATTTCAGTGAACATCGTCTGATCGCCGAGCGTGCCATGGATGGCGACGCCGATGGCGCGGTCGAGGCCTTGCTCAACCATTACAGCCTGACAGCGGCCATATGCATGGAGCGCTTCAAGCATAGCGAAGGCTCGGAAGCGGACGCCGGCAAGGCCGAACGCGCCCGGCGGTAGCGATCTTTGACGTCGGCCCAACCCCTTCCTGGCCGTGAAGACTGACAGCACGTAGTGCACGCGTCGCGTTACGGGCTTGACGGCATCCGCAAGAATCGCGAACGCTTTGCCGCGCCGAAAGCATGATCAAAGCCATGCTCAAGTCGGCGGCTCACGATTCCAGGAAGGCCCCATGAGCAATCATCTGTTCGACGCGTTCCGCTCCCGCATGCCCGCGCCGGAGCGGTTGTTGATGGAGAGCGACGATGGCCGTTCGCTCACCTATGGCGACATGCTGGCACGCTCGGCGCAACTGGCGCATGCGCTTTTGCAGCTGGCGGTCGAGCCGGGCGACCGCGTCGCCGTACAGGTCGAGAAGAGCCCGGAGGCAGTTCTGCTCTATCTGGCTTGCCTGCGCGCCGGTGCGGTCTTCCTGCCGCTGAACACCGCCTATACTTTGACGGAACTCGAATATTTCTTCGGCGATGCCGAACCACGGCTGGTCGTCTGCGATCCGGCACGCGCGGACGATATTGAGCTTCTCGCGGTAAAATCGGGCGCCGCCACCGTCACGCTCGGCCGCGACGGCCAAGGCTCGTTGACCGATCAGGCCTCGCGGCAGGCGACGGATTTTCACGACGTCGTGCGCGGCCCGGACGATCTGGCGGCGATTCTCTACACATCGGGAACGACCGGCCGTTCCAAGGGCGCCATGCTCAGCCACGAGAACCTTGCGTCGAATGCGCGGGTGCTGGTCGACCATTGGCGTTTCACAGCCGATGACGTGCTGATCCACGCGCTGCCGATCTTCCACACGCATGGCCTGTTCGTCGCCACCAACGTCATCCTGATGGCCGGCGCCTCGATGCTGTTCGAAACCAAATTCGATCCGGCCCGCATCGTCTCGCTGTTGCCGCGCGCCACCGCCCTGATGGGCGTGCCGACCTTCTATGTCAGGCTGCTGCAGCATGACGGGTTGAGCCGGGAGGCGGCGCACAACATTCGCCTGTTCATTTCGGGGTCGGCGCCGCTGCTGGCCGAGACGCACAGGGCCTGGCGCGAGCGCACCGGTCACGCCATCCTCGAGCGCTACGGCATGACCGAAACCAACATGAACACGTCGAACCCTTATGACGGCGAGCGGCGCGCCGGCACGGTCGGCTTTCCCTTGCCCGGGGTCTCGCTTCGCATCGCCGACCCCGACAGCGGCGCCGCCCTTGCCCAGGGCGAGGTCGGCATGATCGAGGTGAA
>JBDSLV010000470.1:0-12242 GCA_039916205.1 Mesorhizobium sp.
GCAACCAGCCCGAGCGCCAGCGGATAGAGTTGGTGTTCGGCTTTCAACACGCGTGCGGCCAGCGCATCGGCATTGTCGCCAACCATTACCGGCACGGCGGCCTGGGCAATGATTGGACCATCATCCATTTCCGGGGTGACGAAATGCACCGTACAGCCATGAATGCGCATGCCGGCGGCGAGCGCCCGGGTATGCGTGTCGAGGCCTTTGAAGGCTGGCAGCAGGGCAGGGTGGATGTTGATCATGCGGCCTTGCCACTTCTCGACAAAACCGCTGGTCAGGATGCGCATATAGCCGGCCAGCGCCACGATCTCGGCATTGAACGCGACAAGAGCCGCGTCGATCGCAGCGTCATGCGCCTGCTTGCTGCCATGTTCGCCACGCGAAATCACCTGTGTGGGGATACCGCGTGCTCTCGCAATGCCAAGTCCTGCTGCGTCCGCCTTGTCGGAGATGACGCCGACAATCTCGGCCGGAAAACCCGGGTCACTTGCGGCGGCGATGAGCGCCGTCATGTTGGAGCCACGCCCTGAGATCAGCACCGCTGTGCGTTTGCGCGGGCTCATAGGCCGATCGAGCCCCGATAGATCACGCCCGTATCGCGGCGTGGCACGATGCGGCCGATCGGCGTCACCGTCTCACCGGCCTCCTGCAGCACGGCCGCGACCTGCGCCGCCTGGCCAGAGGCTACGACAAGGATCATGCCGACGCCGCAATTGAAGGTCCGCATCATCTCTTCCGGTGCCACGCCGCCGGTCTTGGCCAGCCAGGAGAACACCGGCGGAACGTCGATCGCTTCAAGATCGAGCTCGGCGGAAAAGTCCTTGGGCAGAACGCGCGGAATGTTTTCGGGGAAGCCGCCACCGGTGATGTGAGCCAGCGCCTTGATGCCATGCGTACCACGGATCGCCTTGAGCAGCGATTTGACATAGATGCGCGTCGGCTCAAGCAGCGCTTCGGCCAGCGTGACGCCATCATTGAAAGGCGCCGGATCGCTCCACGCCAGCCCGCTTGTCGCGACGATGCGGCGGACCAGCGAAAAGCCGTTCGAATGCACGCCGGAAGAAGCCAGGCCGAGCAGCACGTCACCTTCGACGATGTCATCAGTCGGCAGCAACTGGCCGCGTTCGGCCGCGCCCACGGCAAAGCCGGCAAGATCATAGTCGTTGCCATGGTACATGCCGGGCATTTCCGCCGTCTCGCCGCCGATCAGCGCGCAGCCGGCCTGGCGGCAGCCCTCGGCGATGCCGCCGACGATCGCCGCACCCTGGTCGGGATCGAGCTTGCCGGTGGCGAAATAGTCGAGGAAGAACAGCGGCTCGGCACCTTGTACGACGATGTCGTTGACACACATGGCAACGAGGTCGATGCCGATCGTGTCGTGCTTGCCGGCGTCGATGGCGATCTTCAGCTTGGTGCCGACGCCGTCATTGGCGGCGACCAGCACAGGGTCGGTGAATCCGGCGGCCTTGAGGTCGAACAACCCGCCGAAGCCACCGATTTCTCCATCGGCGCCCGGCCGGCGCGTCGCACGCACCAACGGCTTGATCTTCTCGACCATGAGATTGCCGGCATCGATGTCGACGCCTGCCTCGGCATAGGTGAGCCCGTTCTTGAGCTTGTCTGTTTCTGGCTGACCTGCGTCGCGCTGGCTCATCGCGTCTTTCCTGCTCGTTTGCGGGCTCTTCGCATGAACAGCCGCGCCTCGCAAGGGTAAGGCGTGTTCCGCATTGGGGATGGGAAGCCAATCGGCGGCCTCACTCTTGTACCGCCCCCATGTCGCGATCATGTATTCCAGGCGAACGCGGCGGGACATCCATTTGACGATCCCCAATCTAATTACCATCCTGCGCCTGGTGCTGGCTCCGGCGGTGGTGCTTGCCATGCTGCAGGCGCGCTGGGATTGGGCCTTTGCCGGCTTCGTTGTCGCCGGCATTTCGGACGGCGTCGACGGTTTCATCGCTCGCCATTTCAACCAGCAATCAAAGCTCGGCGCCTATCTCGATCCGATTGCCGATAAACTGCTTCTTGTCTCGGTGTTCGTGGTCATGGGCTTCATCGGGCAATTGCCGTTGTGGCTGGTTGTCACCATGGTGTCACGTGATGCACTCATCGTCTGTGCCGTCATCCTGTCCACGATAATGGCCCATCCCGTCGAGATGCGGCCATTGTTCGTTTCGAAAGCCAACACCGCCATTCAGATCGTCCTGGCGGCGGTGGTGCTGGGTGAGCTTGCCCTTGCCGTTCACCTCGATCCGCTGAGGCCCACCCTCATATTGCTGTCCGGGGTCTTGACCGTGGCTTCGGCCGCGGCCTATCTCGTGGCTTGGCTGAGGCATATGAGCGGCTATGACGAAGGCTCCACTCCGGGCACCTGACAAAGAAGCAGCAGTGATAGAAGCTGCCGCCGCCGATCTTGTTGCGTCCGCCACCTTCCGCCGCCAGATCTTCTTCTGGCTGGCCGGCGCTGCCCTTTTAGCGCTCTTTCTCTATGTCTTCAGCGACATCCTTCTGCCTTTCGTCGCGGGCATGGTGCTTGCCTATTTTCTCGATCCGGTCGCCGACCGGCTGGAGCGGCTTGGCCTTTCGCGCATCATGGCAACGGTGGTCATCCTCATCACCTTTCTTGTCATGCTGGTGCTGGCCTTTGTCATCCTCATTCCGGTGCTGGCGACGCAGATGGCTGACTTCGCCTCCAAGCTGCCGGAATACCTGACCAAGCTTCAAGGCCTGCTCACATCCTTCGATCCGAAATGGCTGGAACAGAAATTCGGCGTCAACGCCAATGGGCTGCGCGACGGATTGAGCTCGCTCTTGTCCTCCGGGTTCGGCCTTATCACCACCGTCTTCACCTCGCTGTGGAGTTCCGGCGTGGCGCTGGTGTCGGTGGTCAGCCTCTTCGTGGTGACGCCGGTCGTCGCCTTCTACATGCTGCTCGACTGGGACCGCATGGTCGCGGTTATCGACAGCTGGGTGCCGCGCGACAATGTCGCGACGGTGCGCGCCATTGCCAAGGACATCAACACCGCAACGGCCGGTTTCGTGCGCGGACAAGGCACGCTCTGCCTGGTTCTGGGCGCCATGTATGCCACTGGGCTGACGCTGACCGGCCTGAATTTCGGCATTCTCATCGGCCTGTTTGCCGGACTGATCTCCTTCATCCCCTATGTCGGCTCATTGACCGGACTGGTGCTGGCGGTCGGTGTCGCCTTCGTCCAGTTCTGGCCGGACTGGACCATGATCGTCGCTGTCGCCGTGGTCTTCTTCATCGGCCAGTTCATCGAGGGCAACATCCTGCAGCCGAGGCTGGTCGGCAAAAGCGTTGGCCTGCATCCGGTGTGGCTGATGTTCGCGCTGTTTGCCTTCGGCGCCTTGTTTGGTTTCGTTGGTCTGCTGATTGCCGTGCCTGCCTCGGCGGCGGTAGCCGTGCTGGTGCGCTTTGCCATCGCCCGCTATCTGGAATCCCCGCTCTACAAAGGGCACGGCACCGACCCCGTTCCAGAGCTGCCGGGCCGCCGCCGCAAGACAATCAAGCCATGAACCGGCCCGTGATCGACTGCACGGCCGCGCCGAAAGGCTGGCTGAATGGGTGATTTCAAAATCGATCCGCCGCGTCAGTTGCCGCTCGATCTCGGTCACGGCACCGGCTATTCGCGTGACGACCTCGTCGTATCAGGCACCAACAGCCAGGCGGTGGCGCTTGTCGACCGCTGGCCTGACTGGCCGTCTCCGGTCGTGGTGCTGGCCGGTCCGGCAGGGTCCGGCAAAACGCATCTGGCCTCGATCTGGCGCTCGCGCGCCAAAGCGGTCGCAGTCGACGCAAAGCATATTGAGAATTGCATCGCCACGCTCGGCAGCCGCCCGGCTGCGATCGACGATGTCGACACCGGAGCCATCGACGAGCAGGGCCTTTTTCACCTGATCAATGTGGTGCGCGGCGCCAATTCGCAGCTGCTGCTGACGGCGCGCCGCTTCCCTGCCGCCTGGGGCGTTGCCTTGCCCGATCTTGCCTCGCGGCTGAAGGCGGCGGCGACGGTCGAGATCCATGAGCCCGACGACCTCTTGCTGGCCGGGGTCATCACCAAGCTGTTCGCCGATCGCCAGGTCGAGGTCGAGCCGCATGTCGTGCAATATCTGGTGCGCCGCATCGAACGGTCGCTGGCGACCGCCATGCGCGTGGTCGAGCGGCTGGACCGCACCGCATTGGAACGCAAGACGCCAATCACTCGAGCGCTCGCCGCCGAGACGGTCAGCGCCATGGACGAAGGGCAGGGCGAGTTCGAGGTTTAGATCTGACTCGCGTGAGCGAATTCCGCCTGCCAGATGGTGTGATGAGGGAAGCAGCTGGTTTCATGGTTGTAATGGACTATTAAATGGTCTCTTTTTTTGCATGACCGTCACCTGATCCACTTTGGGAACGACCAATGCAAGTATCTGTCACCGATGCCAAAGGGCAGTTGACCGAATTGGTGCGCCGCGCCGAGGCTGGCGACGAAGTCATCCTGACCCGGCATGGCCATGCGGCGGTTCGGCTGGTTCCGGTTAAGGCGATACCGGACAGGAAGAGCCGGCGGGCGCTGCTTGAGGCGGTTCGGGCGGCGGGGGCCGCCAAGGCGAAGACCGGACCATCCGCAGCGCGCAGCCAGGACTTCCTCTATGGTGACGACGGCCTGCCCGGATGATCGCAGTCGATACTTCGGCGCTGATGGCAATCGTGCTTGACGAGCCGCAGGCCGAAGCTTGCATAGCCGCGCTCGAAGCCGAGGACGATATCCTGATCTCCGCCGGCACAGTCGCCGAAGCACTGATTGTTGCATCGCGGCGCGAGGTTGCCGTCGAACTGTCCTGACTGATCGAAGGGCTTGGTTTCGAGGTAATCACGGTGACGGCGGCCTCGGCCCGGCGCGTCGCTGAGGCATATGGGAGGTGGGGAAAGGGCGTCCATCCGGCAGCACTCAATTTCGTCGACTGTTTCGCCTATGATGTGGCAAAGGAACATGCCTGCCGACTGCTCTATGTTGGTGACGATTTTTTGAAAACCGATATCGAAGGCGTTCTCTGACGGCTACGGGGTTTGAATCCTCGCGGCATAACAGGCCCGTCCTTAACGCCTGCCTGTCCCATTTCGGGAAGCAATTGTTGGCATCCGTCTTGCAATGTTCGGTCTGCCGGCCACGTGCTGGTCCTGATTGCGTTCCAAATCAGGTGTAGGCTCGCCGGGGGATGGCATTGGGGTTATCGCCCGGTGAGCTTGCCAACCTCGGATCCGATTCGCCCTCTTCAAAGCCGCAACGCGGCCAGATAGCGAACCAGCAGGTAGACGGCTGTATGCGCGGCCACGTAGCCGATCGCAACGAACAGAAACACCTTCCAGCTGGCGACCCAAGACCGGCTGGGGATTTCGGCGCCGGCGGCGTCTTTCCTGGCTCGCCGCTGCCCGATATTCCACATCGCAAGCCCGGCACAGGCAACCGCCCACACCACCATGACCGGAGCGGAAAAGCCGCTGAAGGCAAAATAGGCTGGGCCGAACAGGGACAGCCATGCGTCAAATCCAAACATGTCGCAAATCCCCTGTTTGCTGAATGAGCGAAAGACCTGTGCCGTCAGGCGCCTCGTTAACGGTTCCACCGCCGAAGATGGTCGACGAGCACGCACAGCTTGAGCGGCTGGTGTTGCCGGCGCGGATAATAGAGGTAAAACCCGGGGAAAGGCGGACAAAACGCCTCCAGCAGCGGCATGAGCTCACCGCGTTCCAGATAGAGACGGAAGGTCTCCTGCATGCCGAAGGTGATGCCGGCGCCGGAGCATGCGAGCCGGATCATTGTTGCCATGTCATTGGTCGTCACCCTTGGCTCGACCGCCACATCGAAGTCGCGCCCATTCTCGGTGAATTCCCATCGATAGGGCGCGACATCGGGCCGGGCGCGCCAGCCGATGCAGGTGTGCGCCGACAACTCACCCGGATGATCCGGCGCCGCGTGCCGCGAAAGATAGGACCGCGATGCGACCGCCACATGCCGTTGCTCGGCGGAGACGGAGACCGCGATCATGTCCTGTTCGATCACCTCGCCAAGCCGGACCCCGGCATCGAACCCTTCGCGCACGATGTCGAACTCCTCATCGGTGACGGTGAGGTCGAGCCGGACATCGGGATAGGCCTCGAGAAAACCGGCCAGTGCCGCGCCTGAGAGAAAGCTCTCGGCGATGGTGGAAACGGCGACGCGAAGCATGCCGCTCGGGCGCGTGCGAAGTTCCTGCACCGCCTGAAGCGCCGCTCTGACATCCGCCAGCGCGGGGCGAGCTGTCGCATACAATTGCTCTCCGGCCTCGGTGAGATGGACGCTACGCGTCGTTCGCTGGACGAGCGCCACTCCCAGCCGATCCTCCAACCGCTGCAGGCCTTGGCTGACGGCCGAGCGGGTAATACCCAGGCGTTCGCCCGCCACGCGAAAGCTGCGCGCCTCCGCGACAGCGATGAACGTGGAAATGCCTTCGATTGTGTCGATCATTGGTTAGTATGGCTAATCAGCCTGTCTGGAATTGGCAAGTAGATGAGCCTGATGGGCTCGGCTAGTTCTCATTCAACGGCGCCCGATAATCAGCGCAAACCACAGGAGTGAGAGAAATGAAAGAGCATCCCTATGTCGGTCAGTGGGTGACAGACGACGGCCACATCCGCCACCAGCTTCTTCCAGGTGGGCGCTATGACGAAGCGCGCGGCAAGCGCGCGAGCGCCTATCGCGGCCGTTACGAGATCGCGGGCAATCACATCGAATATTGGGACGACACCGGCTTCACCGCGGACGGCGATTTTATCGACCGCGATACGCTTCATCACGCCGGCATGATCCTGCGTCGCAGCGCGGTGTCTTCTTCACATGCTGACGGAGAACAGGAAATACGATGATTGGCGTTGGATGAAAGGTCGTGGCCGTTGCCGGTTCGAGCAGTGGATCGGCGAAGCCACCGCATGAACGCACTGAACATCGCCGCAAGCACGCGGAGACTGCGTCACTTACCGAAGGCGCTGGCAACTGGCCGCACCCGGAAATCATGGCGGAAACAGGAAATGGTCGGAGTGGAGAGATTCGAAAACGCCTCTCAGTTCCTAAGAATTCCCATAACGTGCTGATATCGTTGGCATTCCCATTGCGACCGTGAGGCGGTTTCTTAGCAGGGTTTCTTAGCAGTTTCAAGAATGCCCTTTGCGGATACTGACCTGACCGTTGACAGGCCAAGGGCCGCCAACTCGCGCTTAGACGCATTTCCCAGCCCACTACGGTCAACGTTTTTGAGCTATTTGGTCGTCGTCCTTTTTCGCTGTGTCAATAGTTCCGCCCTGTGTCCAAAATAGCACAAATAGCTATTGCAATTGGCGCAGATTTGATCGATCTAACCTAGATAAATATTCACCCATCTCAATAAATTTGACGTTGTACAGCGGGATGACTTAGGCGCTTGCGCCCTCCTTC
Organism: Mesorhizobium sp.; assembly: GCA_039916205.1. GTDB lineage: Bacteria > Pseudomonadota > Alphaproteobacteria > Rhizobiales > Rhizobiaceae > Mesorhizobium. The sequence goes on from JBDSLV010000470.1 coordinate 7,476, forward strand.
TGTTCGCGGACCTGCTTATACGGTGATGACCGGAGAGGCGGGATAGCAAACGAGATGGGGACCAGCCCAGCGGCCCCCGACCTCCCTCATACAAGGAGACGACGCATGGCAGGACACGTACTAGCGTTCACAGAAGCAGAAACAAACTCCGTCGACACCGTAACGGCCTTCGTTGCGGCGTGGCATGAAACGTCAAAACCTAAGGCGGGCTTCGCACTCAATGCCGCCAGCTACGGTATGGTAACGGCGGGGCCATCCGGCAACAAAGCCATGTGGGGCGCAGGCTACGCAAACGATCCCGTTCCCATGCTCGCATTCGCGGTGAAGCGCCTCCTGGACTCTCTGCCGGAAAGCACCAAACTTGTGGTCAACGCTCACTCCCAGTTGATGGCCTATGTCGGACGGAATCCCCTAGGATTTGTCCACAGCAAATCGTTTTCAGGCCACGCGGTATTTCGAGAGATCGCAGCCGCCCTTGACGCCAAGCATTGGATATTGCGTTCGATGACCAAAGGCCCGCTTACTGGCGCTCTGATGGATGCAACAGTCCTCGCAAATGGAGACGGCCGATGGGCGGCGCTGAAGCACAAGCGCGAGCACGACTGGGCTCCGCATAGCCACCCCCCTGTCGCCATTGTGAAGGAGGGGCCATGACCGCTGCCGACCGCCACCGCATGAAGCTGGACATCGAGCGCAGAGCCGCCGCGCCATCCAATGAGCGGCCCCGCAAATGTTCGGCCATCGGTTGCCAGCGGTTCACGCAGCGATCAAACGGCAAGGGTCTGTCGGAAGTCAAATGCAAGCAACACGTCGAGTTCCGCAGACGGCACGGCTCCACTTGGATGAAGTCCTACAGCGCCGCTCGGTTGGCCCCGTACCGCAAGGCGGCTCACAGATGGCTCAGGGACCACGGGGAGGACCCGCACGTGGTTAGGGTCATCGCGGCGCTGGATGCCCTCATAGCCGACTCAGGACGGGCGGAGACGGCCAATCGTGCGCGGTGGAAGACCCCAGATGGGAAAGCCCGCATCGCCTTGGCGCGGCTCCGGGAGGCCGGGAAACGCGGGGAGCAACTTCTCGCTATCACGCTCACCGTCAAGGCAACCATATCGGTCACTGGACCCAGGGGAGACCCCGAGTTCATGCAGGTGCAGATTGCGAAGATGGTCCACCGCCTCGCCAGCGGAACGCACATCAAGTCTGCAATCTGGGGCGACACCTCGAAGTACCCCCGCCCGGAAGGCCGCGTTATGCGCATCCTTGGGCACCGGGTGGAGGACATCGCGGGCATCGTTGCAGGCGGGGAGACGATTGACGAGGTCATCGCCATCGCGAATGGAGCGGCGGCAGGGTGAGCCAATCAATCGACACATTGGATGAGCGGGGGGATGGCAGTGCGGTCCCGCTAGGTACGGACACTGAGCAGGTGGGGACAACAAGGCACATTGGGGCGACATCGTTCCATGACCCGTGGCTTTACCCCAAAGGCCCCGCCCTTGTGGCGCTCACGGTGACCATCGCGGCAGGCATCGCGCCTACCCAACGCCCCACCCTTCGCAGCGATGCCCGCAGAAACCGGGAGATGGTGATCGGCAACATCATCGCCAACCTTGCCAGCATGATCCTGTCAGCAAGGTACGAAGCCGGCCGCCGCCTTGCCATCCCCACTGCCAAAGACAGACCGAGCAGATACGACCGCGCAGACTGGCCTAAGGGGATCGTGAGTGGTGTTCTAGACGCTATGGCAGGCGCGGGGTGGATCGTGCGCCACCCTTCTGTCCTCCGTCAGCGTCAGACGACCATCGAGCCGAGCCGGACGTTCCACCAGGTCGTCCAGCACTGCGGCGTCACGCGGGGCGACATTGGACGGTTGCCGGGCGGCGAGACCATATGGCTGATGGCCCGCACAGGGGAAGACGGCTTCGCAGACCAGCCGGCCCCGAAGGAGCGCCAAGACTACTCGGAAACGCCAGACAGCCGCCGCTATCGGGGGGAGATGGAGCGGATTAACGCGCACCTCAACGCCGCCAGCATCACGTTCGCGGGGGAGCATCAGGGGCCAATCTTTTTGCGCCGTTCTTTCATGCTTCGCCACCCCGACGAGCCGCAGCCGCGCCGCTCACCCTCTCGCACGTTCCGCCTCAACGGCAGGCTTGTAAGCGGGTTTTGGGAGAACTTGTCCAGCAAGGACCGTTACCAGTTGCGCATAGACGGGCAAGAGGTGGCAGACCTAGACTTCTCCGCGATGTTCATCAATCTCAGCTATATCAGGAAGGCCCTGCCGCTTCCCGACCCGGCGACCGCCTATCGCATCCCAGGCCTTGAGGAACACCGCGACGGCGCTAAGGCTGGCTTGCTGTCGCTGCTTTCCAGACGCGGCCCGATGAAGCAGCTTTCGGCGGAACTCAAAGGGTTGCTGCCCGATGGCTGGACCGCAAGGCAGTTCACACACGCTGCCACCGCGCATCACGCTGACATCGCCGATCTATTCGGGGCCGACCGTGGCGTTGAGTTCATGTTTGCCGAGAGTCAAATCCTTGTCGCCCTCCTGCTCCGGCTCAACGCAGCGGGCATCACCGCCCTCCCTCTCCACGACGGGATAATGCTTGCCGTCTCTCACAAGGAAAATGCCCTTGCGGCGATGGTCGAGGTCTCGCTCCACGTGGTCGGCACCGCGTTGCCTGCACGAGAGAAAGCGATCACCCGGCCAGCGGCTTCGCGGGATTCAAATGGCCATCAACCAATTGATAAATAAAGACTTCTCGATTAACTTGCCGCTAATGGGGGTTCCCTCCCGGTGGGGGTGGCTCTAAGTAGCCTTCATGCACAGAAGGTGAGCCTGCGATCCTCGCCATCATCGGCCCCCTCTACCAGATGGACCAGCGTCAGGCAGGGCTGCAAGCTAACATCGTGGGCGACATGACGATGGCCAAGGACCGTGCTAGTGCTCAAAGTGACTGCCTATAGGGTACTGGCATGGGAGCCATCCGGCAGTAAGGGGAGAGGAGGGAGCAGACTATTGGTCTTAGATTGCGCCAGTGCGCACTCCCATGATGTGTCTCCGAGGTGCCCTAGCGCATCCCGGCTTAGGCACCCAAATGGACGAGTTCTTATCGCCAAACGGGATTGCTCGACCCTCAAGGACACAGATACCTACCGCCGCACAAACCACAGCGTCGAGCGTGTCCTCGTAGGCCTTCCATTCTTTTGCAGATGCGCTCGCCCAATTCAGCAAAGGCAGCATATCATCAACCCCGGCCACCTCATTCTCTAGTATTCCAACAATCGCACGCATTTGTAGCCAGATGTTTAGGACGCGATCGTAGCTTGATTGATCAGGCCAGTATTTTCGACGATTGCCGAACTTATAGGGAAGCCGGCGCTCGGCGGCAGAAAACTCGATAAGAGCTGGATGCGGATAGACTTCTATCAGGCCACCCGAGACATTCCCGGAAGTTTGCAACAAATAACCTCTCTGCGCAAAACCAATTCGCAGGTCATCGCTGATCTTGCCCGGACGAGTCGCGCTTGGTGTGTGCGTTGACGCCCAGCGATTGCCGTAGGCCGTAGACACTGCATCGTCGCTGGCGCGGCGCGAAATAATTGGCAGTAGCGACAACGGCATATCGACCGCGACAAGATCGACCGAGCGACCTGCTAAGACCGACGCAACCGTCAGAGCTTCTTGAGCATTAGTGGGCCTGTCGGGATCATTAAAGTACCCACTATGGGCAGTCGAACAGAATGAAGCATAGGAAGATGCAGCCGCCCGTAGCTCCCAGCCAGAAGGGGACTCGACAGCGAGCGCAACTCCGCTCGGCTGGGCTGCCGTCCATGCGGCATCTATACCCAAAACAACTCTCAACTCATCCTCCATTTAGCGGGACTATGGTATGTGGGGCGCAGCGAGGCAACTTGTTGTGCCGAAGTTCGGGCAAACTAGCTCGTTGAAGAATTTGCAGAAGGTCGCGACCGGCCTGAAAGCCGATGCAACGGCCTCACCCCGCCGTAAGGCAGCCATAGGCAGTCTATTAGAATCACCCTTACGTTTTTTCAGCGACTCACTCAGGATGGCGGCGAGAGTGTGTTGAGGGGGATACTTTGCCAACTGCCGTCGACCCTAGAGTTAGAGAGCTTGCCGAGAGAGTAATCGCAGCTGGTGCTAATAAACGCGCCATAGCAGTGCTCAAGGTATTGCTCGATAAGGGCTCGATAACCACGGACGACCTGAACGACCTGGGATACAACCATCCTCCTCGGGCGGTTGGTGACGTACGAGATGCCGGCATTCCTATTGAAACCGGATCGGCCACCTCTGAGAAGTCAGGTCGACGGATGGCGGTTTACACGTTCGGCGACCCGGACAAGATTCAGGATGGTCGGATTGGCGGCCGATCGTCCTTGCCGAAGAAATTCAAGCAAGCGCTCATCGACAAGTACGGGGCCATCGATTGCATTACGGGGGCCAAGCTTGACGAGCGCGTGCTTCAAATCGACCACCGTATTCCATACCGGATTGCAGGCGACGTTGGACTGGCTGACCATGATGTGGACGCCTACATGCTACTGGACGCATCGTCCCAAAGGGCGAAATCCTGGTCGTGCGAGCACTGCCCTAACATGGACCTTCGGGACGTCGCCATCTGCCAAATCTGCTATTGGGCATTCCCTGAGGAATACAGCCACATCGCCATGCAGGAAATCCGCCGAACCGATATCTCATGGCAGGATGGGGACGTGGCCGTGCACGACCGCATCAAGGCTATT
>JBDSLV010000471.1:0-15006 GCA_039916205.1 Mesorhizobium sp.
AACCGGAATTATCGTGCCGGTCTTCGTCGTCGCGCAATCAGCTCGCCACCGCACACTGTGCAGGGGCGGCGTCGCTTGATGTTGGCGAACGGAAAGATGAACATGGCGTCAAGCTGGCGCAGGAACGGTGTCGCGTCAAGCGGCTCGCAACCGCTCAGAGTGGGTCATATCCTGGCTTCTTGTAGACCAGTTCCATCTTTTCCATGATGTCTGGCCGGTACACCTGCTCGACCCACTCATCCGGCTGGATGTCCTCGACGCTGACGGAAATCGAACGCTCCGCGCTGCCCGCGCTTTCCATGATGGCCCGCGTGACGGCCTCGGCTATCCCTGCCTTCTGCTGTTCGGACCTGCCGGCGTAGAGCTTGACGATGACGTGCGGCATTTCAGTCTTCCCAATCAATATTCCCGCGCCGTCGGGCGGAACAGGATTTCGTTGATGTCGACATTCTCGGGCTGGCTCATGGCAAACACAACAGCCTTGGCGAACCTTCCAGCCGGGCCCGTTCGGTGGCGCCTTTAGCGATCGATCCTTGCCGCCTGTTGTGGGGAATAACGCTCTCCCTGCACGGCAATCGACGACACCGCGTTCTCGATGTTGCGAAGATCGTCCGCCGTCAGCGCGACCGTGGACGAGCCGATGTTTTCCTCGACGCGATTGAGCTTCGTCGTGCCGGGGATCGGAACGATCCACGGCTTGCGCGCCAGCAGCCAGGCGAGCGCGACTTGCGCTGAAGTCACCTGCTTCTCCTCAGCGATCGCGCCGATCGCGGCGACCAGCGTCTGGTTCGCCTCGCGGGCCTCCGCGGCAAAACGCGGGACGGTGTTGCGGAAGTCGCTGCTGTCGAATGTCGTGTTGGCGTTGATGGCGCCTGTGAGAAAACCCTTGCCCAGCGGGCTGAAGGGAACGAAGCCGATCCCCAGTTCCTCGAGGACCGGCAGGATCGCCTCCTCGGGTTCACGCCACCAAAGCGAGTATTCGCTTTGAAGCGCGGCAACCGGCTGCACCGCATGGGCGCGCCGGATGTTGCGCACGCCGGCCTCCGAGAGGCCGAAATGCTTGACCTTGCCTTGGCTGATCAAGTCCTTCACCGCGCCCGCCACCTCTTCGATAGGCACGGCCGGATCGACGCGGTGCTGGTAGAGGAGGTCAATGCGGTCGGTCCTCAGCCGCTTGAGCGAGGCTACGACGACGTCACGAATATGCTGCGGCCGGCTGTCCATGCCGTCGTGTCCGGCGGTGCCGGCGATGTCGATGCCGAACTTGGTGGCGATCACCACCTGATCGCGGATCGGCTGCAGCGCCTCGCCGACGACCTCCTCGTTCTTGAACGGTCCATAGACCTCCGCGGTGTCGAAGAAGGTGATGCCGCGCTCAAACGCCGCCCGGATCAGGCGGACCGCATCCGGCGTCTCCATCGGCTGCCCATAGGACTGGCTCATGCCCATGCAGCCGAGACCGATGGCCGAGACTTCGAGCCCGCTTGTTCCAAGTGTGCGCTTTTGCATTGTCATTATCCTTTTTGTTCGGCGTCGGCCTGTTCGAAGACTTTTCGGGCGATGCCCAGAGCCGTGCTTGCCGCAGGCCACCCCGCGTAGAAGGCCAGATGTGTGATGGTTTCGATCAGTTCATCGCGAGTTACTCCATTCTCGAGCGCTCGCTTGATGTGGAACGGCATTTCGTTGATCCGGTATCCCGAAATCAGACTGGCGACAGTGACGAGGCTACGGTCGCGTGGTGAGAGGCCGGGGCGCTTCCAGACATCGCCGAAAAGCACCTCATCGGTATATTTGCCGAGCGCGGGAGCAATATCGGAGAAGGGATTCTTGGGGACGGACGGTGTGTCGGTCATGATGGTTTCCTTTGTTGAGACGGAAGGTCGGAAATGAAGCCCTGCATCAAGCCGCGTATTGCTCGTCGGTAACTTTCTCCATCCAGTCGACGACTTTACCATCAAGTGCCTCGGCAATGGCGATGTGGCTCATCGCCGTGGTCGGAGCTGCTCCGTGCCAATGCTTTTCGCCCGGTGGGAACCAGACGATATCGCCGGGGCGGATTTGTTCGATCTGCCCCCCTTCGCGCTGGACCAGCCCGGCACCGGACAGAACAATCAATGTCTGGCCGAGCGGATGCGTGTGCCAGGCGGTGCGTGCGCCGGGCTCGAAGGTAACGGTGGCGCCGCCGACACGGGCGGCATCGCTGCCCTTGAAGGGTGCATCGACGCGCACCGATCCGGTGAAGTAGTCGGCGGGCCCCTTGGCGGATGGCTGCGAGCCGCTTCGCTTGATATCCATGGTTTTATGTCCTTTCGCAGCGCCGGGCAATCGGCGCCCAACTTTGATGCTCCCATCTAGGGCCTGCAATTATCCGCGATTAGCTGCTATATCCGGCATGTACTTATGAGGGTTGTTCATAAATGCCTCGGGAAAACCTCAACGAGCTTATCGCCTTTCTCGCCGTCGCGCGCGAGCGCAGCTTCACCAAGGCGGCGGCACAGCTCGGCGTCTCCCAGTCCGCGCTCAGCCACACGATCCGGGCGCTGGAGGAGCGGCTCGGCCTCAGGCTCTTGACCCGCACCACGCGCAGCGTCTCGCCGACCGAGGCGGGCGAGCGGCTGATGCGCACTGTCGGTCCGCGGCTTGACGAAATCGAGACCGAACTCACGGCACTCAGCGCGCTGCGCGAAAAACCCGCCGGCACCATCCGCATCACGGCGGGAGAACACTCCGCCGAGACGATCCTGTGGCCGGCCATCGCCCGGCTGCTGCCGGACTATCCCGACATCAAGGTCGAGATCATCATCGACTATGGCCTGACCGACATTGTCGCCGAACGCTACGACGCCGGAGTACGGCTTGGTGAACAGGTGGCGCGGGACATGATCGCCGTGCGTATCGGGCCTGATATGCGCATGGCCCTGGTCGGCGCGCCATCCTATTTCGAAAGGCACAAGCGGCCGGCGGTGCCGCAGGACCTGATGGCGCATGACTGCATCAACCTGCGCCTGCCGACTTACGGCGGCCTCTATGTCTGGGAATTCGAGAAGGATGGCCGCGAGCTCAACGTGCGAGTCGAGGGCCAGCTGGTGTTCAATAACATCGGCCTGCGCCTGAAAGCGGTGCTGGCCGGCTTCGGCCTCGCCTACCTGCCCGAGGACCAGGTGAGCCGGGAACTCGCCGATGGCCGGCTGATCCGCGTTCTGGCCGATTGGTGCCCGCCCTTCCCCGGCTATCACCTCTACTACCCGAGCCGCCGGCAAGCGACGCCCGCCTTTTCTCTGCTGGTCGATGCCTTGCGCTATCGGGATTAACTCATCTGGACGCGATCCGCGACCGTTCTATCTTCCACGGAACATGATCCCGCCCCTGGAGGCCTCGCCGTGACAGAAACCGACCTCTACCGGGGCTATATCGATTGCCTCAACAACCAGGACTGGGAACACCTGCATCGCTTCGTCCATGACGAGGTGCACTACAATGGCGACCGGGTCGGGCTGTCAGGATATCGCGCCATGCTGGAGCGGGATTTTCGCGAAATTCCTGACCTCTATTTCGACGTCCAGCTACTCATCGCCGACCCGCCTTTCATCGCCAGCCGCATCCAGTTCAATTGCACGCCAAGAGGAACCTTCTTCGACCTCCCGATCAACGGCAGACACGTCTCCTTCAGCGAAAATGTGTTCTATGAATTTCTGAACGACCGGATCAGGAACGTCTGGTCGGTCATCGACAAGGCAGCGATCGCGGGCCAGCTGTAGGGCCGTCGCACTTGCGCCCGGTGGTAAACTTGCCTACCTTCCGCACATAAGGAGAACCTGTGATGGCGAATGTCGAGAAAGTCAGCGTTGCCCTCACACCTGAAATGGCAACCATGATGCGCGAGGTCGTCGCGGCGGGCGAGTACGCCTCGGCGAGCGAAGTCATGCGAGAGGCTCTGCGTGAGTGGAAGTTTCGCCGGACGCAGCGCGATCAGGCTGTCGAAGAACTGGGCCGGCTATGGGATGAAGGCATGGCAAGCGGCAATGCCGTTGACGGCCACGAAGCCTTCGCCCGGATCAAGGGCAAACTTGATGCGAGGATCGCCGAGCGCTCGTCGCGATGACGCTACGCCTACGACCAGAAGCCGAGGCTGACATCGAGGCCATCGCGCTCTATATCGCCGAGGATAGCCCCTCGGCGGCTCTACGCTGGTATGAAGAAATCCACGCCCAGTGCCGGCGCATCGCCGACATGCCGGGAATGGGTATTGCCCGGCCGGAAGTACGACCAGGTTTGCGCACGTTCTCCGCCGGAAATTACCTGATTCTGTATCGCCAGATCGAGAATGGCGCGGAGATTGTTCGTGTTATCCATGGCGCTCGGCAATGGCACAAATTGCTGTAGCCGGACCGTCGTAGCGTCCTCAATCCGCCGCACCCACATGCGTCACGCCAGGCCAAGCCGCCAGCAACTCGCGCGTATAGGCCTCGCGTGGCGACCCGAACAGCGCCCCGACCTCGCCGCCCTCCACCACCTTGCCGGCGCGCATGACGACGGCGTTCTCGGCGATCAGCCGCACGATGGCCAGGTTGTGGCTGATGACGACCAGCGTGATGCTTTCCGAGCGCCTGATGTCCTGCAACAGGTTGAGCAGGTCGCCTTGCACCGAGACATCGAGGCCGGCGGTCGGCTCATCCGCGATCAGGATCGACGGCTTCATCAGCAGCGCCCGCGCGATCGCCACGCGCCGCGCCTGGCCGCCGCTGATCTCATGCGGATATTTGTCGATGAAGCCGGGCGGCAGGCCGAGCCGGTTGAGGATGACGGCGAGCCGCTCATGCGTTGCCGCGTGCGGCTCGCGCAGCACCGTGCCGACCTCGTTCATCAGCGTGCGGATGCGGCTGCGCGGTGACAGCGAAGCGGCCGGATCCTGGAAGATCGGCTGCACGAAGCTGGCGCGTTGCTTCAGCGCCGCGCGGCTGTGCACCAGCGGATTGCCGAGAATGCGGATGTCGCCCTGGTCGAGCTTCTGCAGGCCGAGAATGGCGCGCATCAGCGTCGTCTTGCCGGAGCCCGATTCGCCGACAATGCCGAAACACGTGCCTTGCGGAATGATCAGCGACACGCCGTCGAGCGCCGCTGTCTCGCCAAAACGCAATTGCGCATTGCTGATCGAGATCGCGTCGGTCATGGCGTCGCCAACCGAAGGCAGCGGGCGCTGTGGTCCACGTCGGTTCCAACCGGATAGTCGCTCGGATGGATGGCCGCGCAATCCTCGAAGGAGACATCGCAGCGGCCATTGAAGATGCAGCCGGGCGGACGCCGGCGCGGGTCCGGCAACTCGCCGGATATGACCGTGAAACGGTTCTGCGTGGCGTCGGCATGGCGCTCCCGGTCGATCGGCACCTCGCAGTCGAACAGCATGCGGGTATAGGGATGGCCGGGCTGGCGCTGCACCTCTTTGACCGTGCCGCTTTCCAGCCGTTCGCCGGCATAGAGCACCGAGATCGCGTCGCAATATTCGGTGACCAGGCCGAGGCTGTGGGTGATCAGAAGCACGGCGCAGCCGATACGGTCGCGCAACCCGATGATCTCGCGCATGATCTGCGCCTCGACAGTGACATCGAGCGCTGTCGTCGGTTCGTCGGCGATCAGCAGCGCCGGTTCCGACAGCAGCGCCATGGCGATCACCACGCGCTGGCGCATGCCGCCCGACAGTTCATGCGGATATTGCTCCATGCGCCGTTTCGGATTGCTGAGCTTGACCTTGTCCAGCGCATCCTGCGCCATCTCGGCCCGCGTCTTGCGGTCGCTGCCGGGCGCGCGACGGCGCAGCACTTCGCAGAGCTGCGTGCCGATGGTGAACACCGGGTTGAGCGACAGCATCGGGTCCTGAAAAATCATCGCCATGCCGCGGCCGCGCAGGGATGCCGTCGCATTGCGTTTCGTCAGGTCGAAGCTCTTGCCGTCGATCGTCGCGCTGCCCGAGACGACTTTGGCATTGTTGGCGAGCAGGCCCATCAGCGCGAAGGCAACGGTCGACTTGCCGCTGCCGGATTCGCCGACCAGCCCAAGCAGCTCACCCTGTTTGATATCCAGTGATACGCCACGCAAGGCATGCGCGGTGCCTTGCGGCAGGCTGTAATCGACGCTGAGGTTGCGCACCGAGATCGCCATCAGCGCACCCCTGCCGTCTTCGGATCGATGACGCGCCGCAGCGCTTCGCCAAGCAGCGTGGCGCCGAGCGTGGCGATGGCCAGCACCAGGGCTGCGGCGATCGTTGGCCACCAGGATTGGTTGATCGAGATGAAGCCGTCCTTGATCAATGTTCCCAGCGAGGATTTCGGCGGCTGCACGCCAAAGCCGAGGAAGGACAGCGAGGCCTCGAAGGCGATCACCACCGGCAGGTTCATGCTGGCCAGCACGATGATCGGCCCCGCGACATTCGGCAAGAAATGCCTGACGACGATGGTGAAGGGATGAACCGCCAGCATCCGCTCTGCCTCGATGAAACTCAGGTTGCGCAGCGTCTGCGCCCTCGCCCGCGCCATTCGGCCAAACTGCGGAATGAAGACGACCGTGACCAGGAGCACGAAGGTGGCCGACCCCTTGCCATAGAGCGCGATCAGCGCGAAGGCGAGGATCAGCGGCGGAAAGGCGTTGACGATGTCGAAGACCGCTGTCACCGCCCGGTCGACCCAGCCGCCGACGACCCCGGCGACAATGCCGATCAGCGAGCCGATGATCGACGAGATGACGACGATCAGCACCGCCAGCGTCAGCGCATAGCGGGTGCCGACCGAGGTGCGCGCCAACAGGTCGCGTCCAAGATTGTCGGTGCCAAGCAGATGCGCCAATCCAGGTGCGGCGAAGCGGGCCTTGATGTCGATGGCGTTGGGATCGGGGCTGACCAGCGGCCCGACCAGCGCGAACACCAGGATGAGACACGTGAAGGCCAGCCCGAGCCGGCCATCGCGTTCCGAACAGATGCGTTTGAGCGTCGCGACCAGGCCGTTCATCCGCCGCCCGCCGCGATACGGGGATCGAGCAGCGCGTTGACCATGTCGACCACGAGATTGGCGACGATGTAGAAGGCAACGATGAACACCACGCAGGCCTGCACCACCGGATAGTTGCGCTGCGCGATGGAGTTGAAGATCAGGCTGCCGATGCCGGAGCGGGCAAAGATGATCTCGACGACAACCGAACTGCCGATCAGGTCGCCGAGCCCGATGCCGAGGATGGAGACGACAGGCACCAGGGCAAGCTTTAGCGCGTAGAGACCGACAATGCGGTATTCGGAGACGCCATAGGCGCGCAGCGTGCGCACATGCAGTTCGGCCAGCGTATCGAGCAGCGACGCCCGCACGAGGCGCGAGATGTAGCCCACCCAGCCAAGCGCCAGTGCAACGCTTGGCAGGATCAGGTGCTGCAGCCGGTCCACGATGTCGCCGGGCGCGCCGGCGCCCGCCACCGGCAGCCAGTGCAGGCCGATGGCGAAGACAAGGAAGAGGATGACCGACACCACCAATGTCGGCGTGGTGATGAAGGAAATCGATAAAAGCGCCAGGCCGCTGTCGATCCACGAGCCCGGCTTCAGCGCCGCGATGACGCCGATCGGAATGCCGACCACCAGCGCCAGCACCAGCGCACTGAAGGCCAGCGCCAGCGTGTTGGGAATGACATCGAGCACGATGTCGAGGATCGGCCGGTGCGACACGACATCCTCGCCGAAATCGCCGGTCGCGGCCCGGCTGGCGAACAGCCAGAGCTGTTCGGGCAGGCCGCGGTCGAGCCCCATGTCGTGGGTTATCTGTGCACGCAGCTCCGGCGTCGCCCTTGGGCCGAGCATCACCGAAGTGAAGTCGCCCGGCACCAGGCGCACCATCAGGAACAAAAGCAGCGTGGCGCCGGCGATGGTCAGCACCACCGACGCCAGACGGCTTGCGATGAAAGCGGCGGTCCGCTGCGATCTGGTCATGGACCCAGCAGGCCCGGTTGGTGGAGGTTGGTCAATGGCTTCAACCTATCTGGAGATGGGTCAATCGCGAAGGTTGGCGCTGCCCCTCCCGCAACGCCTTCGACAATTGGCGAAAGCGGAGATGACAGCGGCCCTCTCCCCGTCGCTATACGGGGAGAGGATGCCGGCAGGCAGGTGAGGGGCAGCGCCAATGTCCAGCAAACTGGACAACTCGGACCTAACGCCCCCTTCCCTCACGCCTTATCAAAAAACTCGAACTGCCAGTCCTTGCCGTTGGGCAGGAACATCGGCTTGAGCCATGCCGCGTCGACAAAGAAATTGCGGCCATGCGTGATCCAGATGCAGGAGGCCGATTCATCGAGCAGCTTCTGCATGTCGATATAGATCGCCTCGCGCTTGGCCTTGTCCAGTGTCTCCAGCCCCTCCTGGTGCAGCTTATCGAATTCCGGGCTATTCCAGCGCTGCCAGTTCCACAGGCCGATCTGGCTGGCGAGGAACCACTGAGTCTGGAAGCTCGGGTCGAACTTCGAGGTGTAGGGGACGAGCGTCAGTTCGAGATCCTTGCTCGCATCATCGGCGCCCAGCGCCCAATAGGCGCCGGAATCCATCGCGTTGATCGTGAGCGTGATGCCGACCTCGGCAAGGTTGGCCTGCGCGATCTGGGCGACCGCCAGCGACGTCGCGTCATTGAGACAGGTGAAGGTAAAGGTGAGCCCCGTCTTGCCGGTCTCGGCCAGCAGCGCCTGCGCCTTGGCGACATCCCTGTTGTAGAGCGGCGCATCGGCCCAGTTGCCGAGCAGGCCGGGCGCCAGCAGCGTCTTGGCGCGCGAGGTGGCACCGGAATAGGCGCCCTGGATGATGGCGTCGACATCGATCGCCCAGCGGATCGCCTGGCGCACCTTGAGATCGGCGAGATCGCCCTTCTGCACGTTCATGCCGATCCAGGTGTAGTCGACGCCTGGAATGTCGATCACCTTGGTATCGGGCAGGCCCTTGGCGGTGTCGAGCTGGTCGGCGTCGAAGGCGGTGAAGTCGAGTTCCTTGGCCTGGTAGGACAGGAAGGATGTCTTGTGCTCGGGGATGATCTTGCCGGTGATCTCCTCGAAATGCGCCTTGTAAGGCCCCTTGTAATCCGGGTTGGCGGCGAGCACGAACTGCTCCTTCGGGCGCCATTCCTTCAGCGTCATCGGGCCGGAGCCGATCAGAGTCGTGGCGATCTTGTCGCCCAGCTGTTCGACAGCCTTCTTCGACAGGATCGCGCCTGACGCGTCGCAGATGCCGATCAGCCACAGCGCCGCCGACGGATGTTTCAGGGTCAGCTTGCCGGTGTATTTGCCAGTGACCTCGACAGCCTTCAGCGCTTCCATGTCGTCGGCATAGGCGAGCTTCTTGCCGCTCTTGTCGCCGTTGATGAAGCGGTCATAGGTGAACTTGACGTCGTCGGCCGTCATCTCGCCATAGCCGCCGGTGAACATCTGGCCGGGGTTGAGTTCGAACTCGAACTCGGTGTCGGAAATCTGCTTGATCTCCTTGGCCGCGTCGTTGGTCCAGCTGGTCTTGCCCGGCTCGAAGCGCACCAAAGTCTGGCAGACCGAGCGGATGATATTGCCTTCGGTGGTGCCGACGCGGTTGCCCGGATCAAGATTGCCGATATCGGCATCGAGCGCGATGACCGGGTTAGTCCGGTCGGCGGCGAATGCGAACCTGCTATAGGGCAGGATCGCCAGGGCCGACGAGCCGGCGAGGAAAGTTCTGCGGTCGAGTTTCATGCGCATTTTTTGTTCCCCTTTTTTGTTGGTTACATGCAGTCGCGTGGAATGACCTCGTCATAGGTTCGCTCAGCGAAGATCGCGCCGCGCTCATAGGCCTTGACCCAGCCACGCGCATAGAAGTTCTCGCGGTCGCAGCTGATGGTAATTTCGCAGTCGAGGCGCGCGTTCCAGTCCGGACGCGTCAACTCTTCGTGGCAGGTCACCTTGGTGACACAGCTCGCCGGGTCATTGTCGGAGATGCCATAGATCTTGCGGCGCCAGGAGGTGATTTCCGTGCCTGTCTCCTCGAAGACGAAACGGCCGTCATCGGACATCGCCGTCAGCTCGGTGCGTTCGGTCGGCAGGTCGGTCGTTAGCGAACGCAGCTGGCGCGCCGGCTCCTTCACCGTCACCGGCCCCGGCTCTGCCCATAGCGCCTCCTCGAAAGCGACTGGCGCCAGGCCCTCCTCGGTGGCCAGCACCGCCAGATCGAGCCGGCAGCCATTCGGATCGAAGCGCAGCATCGTGCGCTCCGGCGACGGCCAGGCCATCGGCCAGTAGGACGAGGAAATCGCCACCCGCAGCTTGTGTCCGACTGGGATGACCTGCGCCACCGGCTTGAAATCAAGCTCGACATCCTCGAACTGGCCCGGCGTCAGCGGCGTCGGAAATTCGTGGCTGTGGCGGTGCGCGAGATTGAGCAGGGCGAAGGTGATGAAGGCCGAGGTGCCGTCCGGCGCCACATCGTTCAGCCGCACGCAGACCTGCGCCTGCGGCCTGTCGGCGGCAACGCGCAGCCTTATTTTCGAGATGCCGGCCAGCGAAAGCTCGGCGCTCATCACATCGCTGTCGAAGCACAGCGAACCGCCATCATCGGCTCGCTGGTCACGCGCGCCTTCAGCCGAAATCCTGCCCTGGCCATAAGGGCACCATTCCTGCCCCTGGACGCCGGTGGTGAGTGGCGAGGAAATGCTCGGCCTCGCCTGGCCGGCACCTTGCGTCTCGCCGAGCTTGCCGTCGCCGTTCAGCCAGTAGGCCTTGGCGCCGACCTGTTTCGCCGGCCATTGCGGAAAGCCCAGCCAGCGGCCCGGCCTGGCATCGATATGCGAATGCGGCTTCGCATGGTCCATCAGGTAGAGGCGCATGTCCGGATCGCGGTCGGCGCCATTGTCGATACCTTTTAGCCAGTGATCATACCAGCGGATACATTCCTGCAGATAGCCGATGGCCGGGCCGGGAATGCCGCTGTTCGGCTCCTTGTGGCCCCATGGGCCGCAGAGGCCCTTGGCCGGCGCCTCGAGGTTTTCCACCAGGTTGAAGATGGTCTGCGTATAACCGTCGAGATAACCGCCGACCGCCAGCACGGCGCATTCGATCGCGGAAAAATCCTCGCAGACCGAACCCTGTTTCCAGAACGCGTCGCGGCGCTGGTGTTTCAGCCATTCGGCGGCATGGTTCTTGTGGTCGTCGAGGCGGGCTTTCCACATCTGGCGCCAGCGGTCCTCGCCGACGACGGCCGGATCCGGCGGCAAAGCCGAATAGCTGAACAGCGCCCCGCCCCAGCCGAAATTGTCGTTGATCACGAGGCCGCCATTGTAATGCGCGTCGCAGGCATAGCGGTCGTCGGTCGAGCAGGCC
This sequence comes from Mesorhizobium sp., assembly GCA_039916205.1. Taxonomy (GTDB): domain Bacteria; phylum Pseudomonadota; class Alphaproteobacteria; order Rhizobiales; family Rhizobiaceae; genus Mesorhizobium. The sequence goes on from JBDSLV010000471.1 coordinate 11,350, forward strand.
GTGATGATTGCCTTGAGCTGCGGCGGCCGGCGCGCAGCGACCTGCAGCCCGGAGAAACCACCCCAGCTGATGCCGATCATGCCGGCGACGCCGGTGCACCAGGATTGCGCGCACAGATGCGCCAGGATCTCCAGCCCGTCATCCTGCTCACGCTTGACATACTCGTCGTCGAGCAGCCCGTCGGAATCGCCGCAGCCGGAAATGTCGACGCGGGCGCAGGCATAGCCATGGCCGGCGAAGAAAAGATGCATTTCGTCGTCGCCGGTGCGCGTGCCGTCGCGGCGGCGATACGGTATGTATTCGAGGATTACCGGGACGGGATTGTCTTCGGCGTCATCAGGCAGGAACAGACGGGCGGCCAGCTTGCGGCCATCCGCCAGCGGAATCCAGTGGGTTTCGACTGTTCTGACCCCGGAAATGACGACGCTTGGCATGTGAACTCCGGCTTGGATTAAATGACGATATGATATATTGAATGGCCAATCAATATACAAACGAGAAGGCATTGCAATGGCGAAACGATCCATCAAGGCGATGCGCCGCGACGAGCTGGTGGACGCCGCGATCGCCGCCGTCGGCGAGGAAGGCATGTCCGGCGCCACCATGGCGGTGATCGCCCGGCGGGCCGGCATGTCAGCCGGCCTGGTCAACCATTATTTCGACAGCAAGGAAGAGCTGATGGCGCTGGCCATGCGCAACCTGTCGAACCTGTTTCGCCAGGACATCCTCAGGCTGGCGCCGGCCAATCCGACACCGGCGCAGCGCCTGAAGGCGATCGTCGACGGCTCGTTCGCACCGCAGCATCTCGGTGTGCCCAAGCGCGCCATGACCTGGATGCAGTTCATGATCGCCGCGCAGACCGAGCCACGCATCAAGCATCTCTACCACCTGACCGGCGCGCGCTTCGTCTCCAACATCCGCTATGCCGTCAAACGGCTGGTGCCCGCGGATCAGGTCGACGACATCGTCGACGGCATTGCCGCTCAGATCGACGGCTTCTTCTGGCAGAGCGCCGGCGAATATGAGGAAGAGGATCTGGAGCGGGCGCGCCGGATTTGCTGGCGCTACATCTGTTTGTTGATACCGGGGGTCGAGGCTTGACAGGATCGCCAGGCGTTTGAGCTATCTCCTGTGCGAAGATCACGAGCGTGCTCTGAAGCAAGCAGACGGGTTTGGTATTGCGTGGCGCGTTGCCCGGGGGCGTGGCCACTGGTATCGTCCTGTGTCGGGGTTCAGCCCGGCGACCGCATACAGCAAGGCAGCATGACGACGACCGAAAGAGCCCTTGTGCGGCGCGAGCCGAAGCAGCAACGTTCGCGGTACACCGTGGACGCCGTGCTCGAGGCGGTGCAGCTTGTGGTGAAACGCCACGGGGTCGAGGCCATTACCACCAATCGCATCGCGGAGGCCGCCGGTGTCAGCATCGGGTCGCTATATCAGTACTTCCCAGACAAGCGCGCAATCTTCACAGCCCTTCATGACGGACACGTCAATGATGTACGGCAGGTCATCGAACAGGCGACGGCCGCCTGCGCCTCGGCTCCGCTGGAGGAATTCACGCGCGAACTCGTCCATGGCTTGGTGAATGTCCACGCGGAATTCGCGGAGCTGCACGAGGTTGTTTCGTCCGCGGTTGCGGAGAGCGCGCTCGGCTTCAGGAACGCGCTGCATCACACGTTCGGATCGGCACTGTCACGCGCCGACCAGGAGCGGTATAGCCTCGACGAGAGGGAGCGAATGCTTTTTGTCCTTCCACGGATGGTGGAATCGCTCGTACACGGAGCGGCCCACCAGAAGCCAGCCGCCCTCTCGCGTGATGGCGCCGGGAGCGAGGCAATCCGTACCGTACTGGTCTACGTGAATTCTTTTCAGGGCAGCGCACCGAAACCCTACTGAAACGAGACGGCGTTCTCGGCGGCCCACTGATCGAACGGGATTGGTTCCCGCCCGGTTACCGACTTGACCCCGTCGGTCACCGTGTCGAGCCGGCCCTCGCGCACCGCGCGCCAGATGTCCACGAGGGCATCGACATAGGGGCCTGCCCCGGCCCATTGGACGGTGCCGGCATATGCCTGCCGGTCGGATATTTCCTCGAAGCCGACGGACTTGCCGATGGCTCTGCCTATCGTGGCCGCCATCTCCCCATACGACAGCGCCTCAGGGCCGGTGACCACGAGTGACTGGCCGTCGTAGTCGCGCGTGGTCAACGAGGCTGTGGCGACGGCGGCGACGTCGTCTGGATGGATGAATGCGATCTTGCCCCCACCCGTCGACGATCGCAGCACGCTCGCTCGGCGGATGGACTCTGACCAACTGAGCGCGTTGGACATGAATCCCGCGGCATGAATAAACGTGAACGCCACACCGCTTTCCCGAACCGCATCCTCGCCGCGTGCGTGCCACGGGCCGGTGCCGATTCCGGTTTCCACGTCCAGAGTGGAGAGCTTGACCACGTGCCTTACGCCGGCGTGGCGGGCAGCGAAGGACACCGCGCGGTCTCGCTTCTCGAGATCTGATCCTTCAGTCACGAGGAATACCCCGTCGACTCCAAGCAGCGCGGTATCCAACGCGGGACCCGGGTTTTCGAGGTCGCCGGTATGGATGTCGACATGGTTGCCGAAAAGGGCTTTGGCCCTCTTCGCACTGCGCACGAAAACGGATGGGCGGGCTCCTGAAACGATGAGGCGCTGAGCTACCCGAGCCCCGATGTTTCCCGTAGCGCCGATGACGAGGTGTTTCACTTGAGCTTGCTCCAGCCTCGGATCACTTCGAGCGCCATTCGCTTCTGGCCTTCCAGAGTGAAATGCAGACCGTCGACCATCAGATCGAGAGGAGGCGGACTGCCCAATGCAGCAAAGGCATCGATGACCGGCCCATCGCCGTCGCGGACAATCTTGGCGACTCGCTCCAGGTCATCGTTGCGGAACCGAACCCCGAATCTGGCAAGGCCCGGATGCGCCGCGACTTGCGCCTCATTGACCGCCGGCGGAGTGATCCAAACGGAGCGGGCCTTGGTCTCTCTGGAAACGCGCTGACGCAGCTCCGCGATGTTGCGCGCGGTCTCCTCATGATGGACCAGTGTCTTCGTCGGGTGCGGGCCCTGCGTGCGCGCGTCGTTGGTACCGACGAGGAAGAGGATCCAGTCCGGCTGGGCATTGGCAATCTCTCCGAACCGGACGAGACCATGGGTGGTCGTCTCACCTCCGACCGCGCTGATGGTGAGCGAAATCACCTCCCTGCCGCGCCGTATTGCCAGCATTTCCCTCAAAATCACCGCCCAGGACTGTGGATCAGACGTCAAGCTGTCGCCGAACACCACGATTTTGGCGCCTTCCCGAAGGGGCAGGCGATCGATCATCGATCCCACGTCCTGATCGGCAAGCAGGGCGCCAGCCGCTTCCGAGGCCTCATTTTGCAAGCGGCCAAGTTCGGCCGCGTAGACCTCGACCGGAAGGTTGAGCAGCGCGGCATGTGCGTCCTGGCCGAAACTGGCACCTCCAGGCAGGAAGGCCAGACTCCGCTCGGGTTGAATGACCTTCAAAAGCCAGTTCACTTGTTCGTTCGACATCCATTCACCTCGCACCTGGATTCATCCGCGTAAGGTGAAAAATAGCCGCCCCTCAGGAACGCCGCTACTCGCGTTGCCTGGTGAGTTAA
>JBDSLV010000472.1:0-4411 GCA_039916205.1 Mesorhizobium sp.
GGCTGTTTGCCTTCGCCGTCTCGTTCGACCAGTTCGTGGTGTCCTATTTCCTGGCGACGCCCGGGCAGACGACGCTGCCGGTCGAAATCTACGCCGCGATCCGCAAGGGTTTTACGCCCGAGATCAACGCGGTCTCGACGATCATCATTGTCGTGTCGATGGCGCTGATGCTGCTCACGGCGCGCTTCTTCAAATTCGGCGGAGAGAAATAATGGCCGGCGTCCAGGTATCGAATGTCTCGCGCAGTTTCGGCGCCCACAAGGCGCTGGATGACGTCTCCATCGATTTCGCCGATGGCGGCTTCTATGCGCTGCTTGGTCCTTCGGGCAGCGGCAAAACCACGCTGCTGCGTCAGATCGCGGGCTTCGATTTTCCCGACAGTGGCCGCATCTCCATCGGCGGCGAGAGCGTCGAGCGTGTGCCGGTCGAGAAGCGGCGCATCGGCATGGTGTTCCAGAACTACGCGCTGTTTCCCAACATGAGCGTTGCCGACAATGTCGCCTTCGGCCTGTCGGTGCGCGGTGAGGCCAAGGCAACCATCGCCACCGAGGTGCAGCGCGCGCTCGACCTCGTGCAACTCGGCAAGCTCGGTGGCCGGCGCCCGCACCAGCTGTCCGGTGGCCAGCGCCAGCGCGTGGCGCTGGCGCGCGCCATCGTCACTAGGCCGCGCGTGCTTTTGCTCGACGAGCCGCTCGGCGCACTGGACAAGGCGTTGCGCGTCGACATGCAGATCGAGCTCAAGCGCATCCAGCGCGAGATCGGCATCACCACCATCTTCGTCACCCACGACCAGGAAGAAGCGCTGACGATGAGCGACCGCATCGGCATTTTGCGCGACGGCAAGCTGGTGCAGGAAGGTCCGCCCGAGGACATCTACGACCGGCCGAAGAGCGAGTTCGCCGCCACCTTCCTCGGCGACGCCAACATCTTTCGCGGTGATACGACCGGCAATGGCATCAGGCTGCCGGACGGCACGGCGATCGCCGCGGGGGCGGGCGCGACGCTGGCCGCCGGCGCCAAGGCAAGCTGTGCGGTGCGGCCAGAGCGAATCCGGATTGCAACAGATGCCGGCGCGCTCGACGCCGTCAATGCCAACATGCTCAAGGGGCAAGTGTCCAAACGCATCTTCGCCGGCAACAACAGCACCTATTTCGTCGAACGCGCCGGCCAGACTCTGAAGGTCATCGTGCAGAACACCGGCATGGATCGGCTGGACGAGGGGCAGGAAGTGGTGCTGCGCTGGTCGCCGGAGAGCACCGTGTTGATCGCGGCGGGTTAGGTTGGTGCTCACGCCCCCTCTGCCCTACCGGGCATCTCCCCTCAAGGGGGGAGATTAGCGGTTTCAATACCGTTGCTCTTTCTGCGGGGGCCAAAATTTGCGAAAGCAAGGATGACTGCCAATCTCCCCCTTGAGGGGGAGATGCCCGGCAGGGCAGAGGGGGCGCGCTGTCCCGCCATACGGTCGAACAAGAGTAGGGAGCCGATGAGCTTTGAACTGACGGCGCAGGACCAATCCATGCTCGACGGCGAGCTAGGCCCTTCCGCTGCCGCCGCCATGAAGATCCTCGTCGCCTTTTCGAACGCGGTCGGGGCGAGCAGTCTGCTCGACATTTCGGGCGCCCATATCGATGGCTGCCTCTATCATGGCAAGGCCGGGCTCGATTTCGTCGAGAGGCTGGTCGAGGGCGGTGGCCGCGTCCAGGTGCCGACGACGCTTAATGTCGGTTCGTTCGACCTCATCCACCCTGGGATGGTGAAGATGCCGGCGGCCGAAGAAGTCCCGGCGCGGCGGTTGATGACGGCGCATATGGAGCTTGGCTGCCAGGCGACCTTCACCTGTGCGCCCTATCAGACACGCTTCAGGCCAAGCTTCGGCCAGCAGATCGCGTGGGGCGAATCCAATGCCATCGTCTTCGCCAATTCGGTGATCGGTGCTCGGACCAACCGCTATGGCGATTTCATCGACCTGTGCTGCGCCATGACCGGACGCGCGCCCGCCTGGGGCTTGCATCTGAGCGAAAGCCGGCGCGGCCGCATCCTGTTCGAGCTGGACGTCGCTAATCCGGAGCCAAGCGACGGCCTGTTCGTTGGTGTCGGGCTGATCATCGGGCAAGCGAGCAACGATCGCATCCCGGTGATTGCAGGCCTGCCTCAGCCGCGCGACGAGGACCAGTTGAAGGCGCTCGGCGCGGCGGCGGCAACGACTGGCGCCGTGGCGCTTTTTCATGCGGTCGGTATCACGCCGGAGGCGGGGACGCTTGATGAGGCGTTCCACGGCCATGCCCCGGAAGAGACGATCCGCATCACCAAGACCGATATCGATCATGCGCTGGCCAGGCTCTCCGCTGTGCCCGATGGAGCGCCCTTGGCGGCAGTGTCGCTGGGCACGCCGCATTTTTCGCATCAGGAGTGGATGCGCCTGTTGCCGATGCTGCGTGACGTCGCGCCGGACAAAGGCATCCCGATCTACGTCAACACCGGGCGCGCGACACTGACACGATTGCAGGGCGAGGGTGCGCTTGACGGCATGGAAGCGTTCGGCCTGATCCCGGTTGCCGACACCTGCACCTATGTCACCTCGATCCTCGAGCGGCTCGAAGGCGTGGTGATGACCAATTCCGGCAAATGGGCGCACTACGCGCCTGGCAATATCGGGGTGTCGGTGGCCTTCGCTGATATGAGGGACTGTATCCGCTCAGCGGCGGTAGGGCATGTCGTGCGAGTTGTGTCATGAGAGCCGCCGAGCGAGCCGGCACTTTCCAGTTGGCCGGTGCCGCCGAAGGCCAGGCCTTGGTGTTTTCGCAACCGCTCAGCTTCTGGGGTGGCATCGATGCCGAGACCGGTGATATCATCGATCACTCGCACCCTGGCCTGGGCCAGAATGTCGCCGGCAAGATTCTGGTCATGCCGAGCGGGCGGGGATCGTCGTCCGCATCCTCGGTGCTGGCCGAGGCGATCCGCAGAGGCACGGCGCCGGCTGGCATTCTCATGGCGCGGCCGGACCCGATCCTTGCTGTCGGTGCCATTGTTGCGGAGTTTCTTTACGGGATCAGCATGCCGCTGGTGGTCTGCGACATTGAAGGTGTTGTCTCCGGCGAGCGGATTGCGATTGGTGTTGGCGAAGATGGCAAAGCCCGCGTCACACTTTAGCCCGCCATCAGCCCCGCCGCACCGCGCCGCCAATAGGCGGCCGCCAGTGTCTCGTCACGGCCGAGCGAGAGCGTCCCGCGCCAGTATTCGCGCACGACCTTGGCAGCGGCTGCCTCCGCCGCGAACCAGCCAAAGCCCGAACCACCCTGCGGCCACGTCACCGAGCGGACGGCGTTGGCCAGGCGGTTGTCCTCGCCGGCCGGAACGCCATCCCTCGTCAACCAATGCAACTCGATGCCGGTGGCATTATCAAGAGCCTGCTTTTCCGCCTCATCAGCGATCTCGACAAAGGCCACTCCCTGGGTAGCGGCAGGCAAGGTCTCGAGCATGCGGGCCAGCGCCGGCAACCCGGTTTCGTCGGCGCCCATCACATACCAGCCTGCTTGCCGCACCGGGCGGCCGACCGGCCCCATGATGCCGAGCCTCATGCCGTGCGTCGCCCAGTTCGAGCCGACGCTCTCGCCTGGATGAACAAGAAAATCGACATCCATGATGCCCTTGGCAACATCGAGCGAACGGATGGTGTAGACGCGCGCCACCGGCCGCCGGTCGTCCGCCGGCCAGACTGGCAGGCCACTGGCGCCGAGCACAGGCCAGAGCGGATCGGGCACCTCCTTCGTCGGGAACAGTATGCGGATGTGCATGCCGCCGAACTTGGCGAAGCGGGAGAGATCCTCGCCGGCAAAACGGATACGGCGCATGTGCGGGGTGAGGTCGCGAACATCGGTCACCACCATCTCGCGGAACTGGGCAAGGCTGGTCTCGCCGGAGAGATCGCCGGTCCAGACGATCTCGGGGTTCTCATCCCTGGCATAGACCTGGACAGCGGTCGCGAGCAGATCCTTGATACGGGCAAGACCGTCTCGGTCGGCGGCATTGGCCCGCATCACCAGACGCTCCATGTCGAAGGAAGCGCCACCGAAAGCGAAGCGGAAATCGATCCGCTGGCCGTCATGGGAAGCATCGGCCTCGAAGCTCCGCAGCCTGTCCGTGATGCTGCCCATGTAGTCGGGCAGGCGCCGCAGGTTGAGCCGTGCCTCGCAGGCGAGTTCGCGCACCGATGCTTCCACTAGGTTAGCCTCCAATCCTGCCTGTGAGCGCCACCTTGAAGGTGCGACCCTTGCCTTGTTCGGTCGCCGCCGTCGTCGACCATGCGCTTTGCGGGTCGGTGTAGGCGGTGTTGAAAACGTTATCGACGCCGAAATCGAGCTTCAGATTGTCGTTGATGGTCCAGTTGGCGAAGACATTGACCAGATTGAAA
>JBDSLV010000473.1:0-4567 GCA_039916205.1 Mesorhizobium sp.
GCAAGCATGGCAACCGGCATTTCGCATCAGGCGGCGATCCCGCCCCGTTCGCGGCTGGCCGCCTGCCTACTGGCGCTTGTATTCGCGCACCGGCGACGTCGTGCCATCGGTATAGGTAACCTGCACCGACATCGACTTCACGCTGTCGGCGACCTTGAAATAGGGCTGGTAATCGTAGGGAATGGCGTAGGGGTCCTTCTTGTCGCAGGGCGGCATCTTGATCTCCTTGTCGAGCGCCGCGCCATTCAGCCCGTAATGCACCTGCTTGATGGCGCAGCGATAGGACAGCATCTGGCTGAAATAGACCAGGCCGTGGTTGCCGCTGGCGTCGAAGGCGATCCACGACGTCCAGAACTGGTCGAGCACCTGCTTCGAGCCTTGCTGAAGGGCTGCGTCCGGATCGAAACGAATGTCGAACGGGCCGGTTTCGCGGCCCCTGATATCGAGATACTTGACCGAGATGACCCCGGCTGCCGTGCTGTCCGGCACCTCAAAGCTTGGATTGGGCATCGGCTTGCCGGTGGTCTGGTCGTTGAGCGCCAGGAAACCAGTGTCGGTGAACGGTCCGGTGCCGCCCATGCGCCAGGAGATGCCTGTGGCCGGTTCGGGGATGGAAATGGTCATCGACCAGCCCTGGTTCGAGCGCATCGGCGTCAGCGTCGGGATGAAGCGAGCGGGATCAAGCACGTCGCCCAGTGCTGCAAGCCGGCTGCGGCCGCGGTCCAGCCAGTCGGCGAGCTGCGTCTGGTCGACGAAGTATTTCAGCAACCCGCCGTCCTTTTCATAGGAGAGGAACTTCGTCAGCGCCTTGGCTTCGCTGCGCTTGTCGGACAGCGCCTGGAAACCGAGACGGTCCTCCGAAAACTCCTGCGACAACAGGAAATAGGCCGGCGCGAAATCCGGATTGGCGGCGATAAAGGCGTTGAGCTTGTCGAGCCGCTGGGCGTCGTCGAACTGCAAGGCATGCACCAGCTTGATCGACAGCGCCTTGCCCTTGTCGGCAAGCGTGCCAAACACTTCGCGCGCGCCGGCCTTGCCGTCCTGCACCCTGAGCAGCGTGGCGAAACGGGTGTATGGATCGATAGCGTCGACACCGAAGCCGGCAAAGGCCAGGTAAGAGCGCCGCGCATTGAGCATGTCGCCGGACAATTCGTACACCCGGGCATTGTGGTAGAATTCATCCGGCCGCTTGGGCTCGGCAATGGCGCCGCCTTGCGCGGCCAGCGCGGCGAAACCCTTGGCGATGGTGTCGATCGAGGCGGCAATCTGCTCGGTCGTCGCCTGCAGCTTTTCGGTCTGCGCCTGCTGTTGCGCCTGGCCGGCGGCCAGCGTCTCCGCCTGTTTCTTCACCTCTTGCGTGGTCTTTTGCACCTCTGCCGTCTGCTGCGCCTGCTGTTGCTGGGCCGTCGCGATCTCCTGCGTCTTCTTCGCCACCGTATCGGTCGACTGTTTGACCTGCTCGACCGTCTTCTGGGTCTCGGTGACCGTCTTTTCGATCCTGGCCACCTTGGCGGAAACGATGCCGATCGATTGCTGCAGTTCGGCCACGGCAGGCACCAGGCCAGCGATCACGCCGTTCTGGGAGTTGGTCTCTTTCTGGACGGCATAGACACCACCGGCGACAGCCGCGGCACTGGTGGCGAACACCAGCGCCGGCAACGCCTTGGCGGCCAGCACCAGCCTGAGTACGATGGCAATGGCGATGATCAGCGCAACGATCGAGGCGACCAGCGCGATATAGGCCGCGAACGGCGCCAGCGGATTGAGGATGTCGGAAACGGCGCCGCCGACAAAGGCGATGCTGCCGGCCCATTTGCCCGTGCGGCTGAGCGATGCCTTGATAAGCGATGGCGCAGCGCCACCAGCCCCGATGCCCGTCATTGCAAGTCCCCCCAAGCCATCAAATACCACGCCCCTTCCCACAGGAAACGCGGCTTTGGCAAGAAAAGCCAGGAAACAGGCGATTTCGCGGCGGCGAATTTAGGACGCCAACGGCCTTTGCAGATGACCTGGCTACCCCGAATGCGATTGCCTTGCGGACAGGCTGGGGCTAAGCGGTGTTAACCAAATGGACGCAGCAATCGGGTTACGTTAGCTTCGTCTCATCTCAGCAACAGCATTCCAGAACTGACTTGCCCTTGTCCAGATTGCATCCCCTTTCGCTCATCCAGAGATTTTTCGTGGTATTCAGCCTGGCTGTGCTCGTCGCCGGCTGCACGACCACGACGCCGCCGGACGCGGTTCTGGCGGTGCCGGCGCCGCCGCAGAAATATGCCGCGATCGTTGTCGACGCCAAGACCGGCAAGCAGCTGTTCGAGGTCAACTCGACAGCACAGCGCTACCCGGCCTCGCTGACCAAGATGATGACGCTCTATCTGCTGTTCGAGGCGTTGGAGTCTGGCCGCGTCACCAAGACAACGCAGATTCCGGTATCGGACAACGCGGCCTCGCAGCCGCCGACGAAGATGCGGTTCCGGCGTGGCGAGTCCATCGACGTCGATTCGGCGATCCGCGCCATCGTCGTCAAATCGGCCAATGACGTGGCGGTGGCTGTCGGCGAATATCTTGGCGGCAGCGAAGACGCCTTTGCCGGCATGATGACCGCCAAGGCGCGTCAGCTCGGCATGAACAGCACCGTGTTCCGCAACGCGTCCGGCCTGCCCGACGACGACCAGCACACAAGTGCGCGCGACATGGCGGTGCTGGGCATGGCGCTGCATTCGCGCTTCCCGCAGCAGTTCCACTATTTCTCCGAGAGCGACTTCATGTTCCGGGGCAAGCTGGTGCGCGGCCACAACGACATGCTTGGCCGCGTGCGCGGCGTCGACGGCATCAAGACCGGCTATATCAGGGCCTCCGGCTTCAACATCGTCACCTCCTACGACGCCGACGGCCGCCAGCTGATTGTGGTGGTGATGGGCGCCGACAGTGCCCGCCAGCGCAACGACCACGTCGAAGCACTGATCCAGCGCAGCCTGTCGCCGACGATGGATGCGTCCAAGACAAGACTGATGTTCGCCGAACAGCAGTAATTCGCGCCCGATCCGCGAAAGGCCCGCAGCCGGCTATTGTCTTGCGGCTGTCACGCAATCGTGCGGAAGACATGGCATAGGCTGCGAAATCCGACAGTGGATATGCCGCGCCGCATTGGCGTATCGTCGTCGTCGCGACCGCAGGAGCCGTTTCATGAGCACCGTCCCCAAGCCGTCAGACCAGGCGGCCCCAGCCAACCAGAACGACAGCGGCGGCGAGTATTTCGAGGCGCCGACCACGCAGGAGGACCCGCATGAGGTTTCGGACGAGCATTTCGACACGCCCGAAGTGCCTGATTCCGACCCGTCAGGTCCTGGTGGGTCACGAGTAAAGGCGAAAAAGAAGCCGTCGGCGATATCAGGCAGGAAATTCCGCAAGCGCGACCTGGTGCGGATCGACGACCTGCGGCCTAGCCTTGGCGATCGCATCCGCTCCGATCATCCGGACCTGCCGTCTGGCGCCCGGATCAGCCGCGAGGAGCTCGGCCGCTATCGCATGCGCTACATGGAGGAGCTGCTGCAGCAGGAGCACGGCGAATTCTCCGAGCTGGACCGTCAGGTGGTGGAGTCGATCGCCAGGCAGGACACGATTTCCGAGAACTCGGAAGAAGAGTTCGAGGAGCACCGCTCCTTCGCCGACCGTGTCTCCGACAACATGGCGTCCTTCGGCGGCAGCTGGTGGTTCCTGATCTCGTTCGGCACCGTGCTGCTGGTGTGGATCGGCATCAACCTGATCGCGGGCATGGCGGGCGCGTTCGACCCCTACCCCTTCATCCTGCTCAACCTGCTGCTCTCCTGCATCGCCGCCATCCAGGCGCCGATCATCATGATGAGCCAGAGACGCACGGAAGCCAAGGACCGGCTGCGCTCCTTCAACGATTACCGGGTCAACCTGAAGGCCGAGCTGGAAGTGCGGCACCTGCACGAGAAACTGGACTATCTCATCTCGCGCCAGTGGACGCGGTTGGCGGAAATGCAGCAGATGCAGCTCGACGCCATGCACGAGCTGACCGGCGCCAAGCAGCCGAAGCGAACCACGCGGCGAAGGCGAACGACGAGGAAAGACGCCGGATAGTAGGCGCGCTGGCACCGATTTCGGCCACCTGCGGCCTCAGGCCGGCGCTGTACCATTCTCGCGGCGCACATCGGAAGGCGCCACCGCAGGCGCTACGGTGTGGCGCCGATCGAGCGCAAAGTCGCGTCGCACCCGCGGCTTTCGCACGTACTCAGCCGGGTGACGTGCATGATGGGCCTGTCGTGGATGCCCTGGCTGGGTTTCGACGCCGCGCCCTGACTTCGTTTTCGCACAAGGCGCCACTTGCCCGTTGAAGCGCGCGGCGGCTTCCGCTAAGAAGCCGTGACTGGCCGGTTCACCGGCTGGCCGTTTTCCGGATTTCGATCCTGAAAGCACCCGTAGCTCAGCTGGATAGAGCGCTGCCCTCCGAAGGCAGAGGTCACAGGTTCGAATCCTGTCGGGTGCGCCAGTACCTTCGGACCATCAAAGCCGTTCGGCTTTCACACATCACTTTACGAGA
>JBDSLV010000474.1:0-5956 GCA_039916205.1 Mesorhizobium sp.
CATTTCGCGCTGATCGAGCCGAAAAAGACCGTCGACGTGATCATGATCGCGCCCAAGGGCCCCGGGCATACGGTGCGCGGCGAATATCTCAAGGGCGGCGGCGTGCCGTGCCTGATCGCGGTGCATCAGGATGCCTCGGGCAATGCGCATGATATCGCGCTCGCCTACGCCTCGGGCATCGGCGGCGGGCGGTCGGGCGTCATCGAGACCAATTTCCGCGAGGAATGCGAGACTGACCTGTTCGGTGAGCAGGTCGTGCTCTGCGGCGGTCTGGTCGAGCTGATCCGTGGCGGCTTCGAGACGCTGGTGGAAGCCGGCTACGCGCCTGAGATGGCCTATTTCGAGTGCCTGCACGAGGTGAAGCTGATCGTCGACCTGATCTACCAGGGCGGCATCGCCAACATGAACTACTCGATCTCGAACACCGCCGAATGGGGTGAGTATGTTTCGGGTCCGCGCATCATCACCGCCGAGACCAAGGCCGAGATGAAGCGCGTGCTGAAGGACATCCAGACCGGCAAGTTCACCTCGGAATGGATGCAGGAATACCGCGCCGGCATGTCGCGCTTCAAGGGCATCCGCCGCAACAATGACAGCCACCAGATCGAGGAAGTCGGCGCCAAGTTGCGTGCGATGATGCCATGGATCTCGAAGAACAAGCTGGTCGACAAGGCCAAGAACTGATCCCGCAAAATCAGTTGTCCAAACAGGCCGGCGGAGCAATCCGCCGGCTTTGTTATGTCCGAAGATGCTCTGAGGTATCGTCAAAATGAAAACGGCGCCGCGATGCGGCGCCGTTTGAAATCTCCTGGATCAACCCGCTCAGCTATAGGGCGACCAGCACTGCTGGCGCGGGCCGTTGTAGGGCTGGAACGTGTTGTCAAAGGCGCGGTACGAGCGGTAGCGGTTGTAGCACCACTGGACATGGGAGCTGGAAACACGCTGCGTCCTGTATGTCCGGTAGTAGCGGCGAGGCGCCGGCTCATAATAGTTGTAGTTGTTGCCGTATACGCTACCCAGGCCAAGTCCGAGACCCAAGCCCAAAATTGCAGCACCGGCGGCGTCATCGTATCGGCCGCGATAATGGCGGCCCGAGTGGCGCCAGCGCCAGTTGTCGCCACGGTCCCAGTTGCCGCCGTTCCAGTTGCCTTGGTTCCAGTTTCCCCGATTCAAATTGCCGGACCGGCGCCATCTCCAGTCATTGTTGTATTGCCGGTCATTGCCGCCGGCCCAGCTATCACGAACCGGTGTGATCGTTGGCGCGACGGTACTGGTGGGAATGAACAGGTCCGGCTGGAACATAGGGCCAGCGGCCGAGGGAGCCGTCAGGCCGGAAATGAGACCAAGGGCGATCAGCCCTGATTTTACCGAAGTAGAAAAGAGCGAGTTCATAACACTCTCCAAAGAAAGGCCCCACGCCATACCCCAAAGGGAGAAGCGCATTCATGGAGCTTTTCGTCTGAACGGCGGATGAACGGAAAGGTTCCATCAACCATGACGGCGATGCGGCGGCCTTGTCTTCGGATGCGCTTGCGGGCAAAGGTCACGACATGTCGCTGCGCCTCGCCACCTTCAATGTCGAAAATCTGATGAACAGGTTCGATTTCTCCGGATACCGCAACCAGCTCAAGGAAGATCGCACGCTGGCGCTGTTCGATATCCAGAGCGAAGCCGAATACAAGATGCTGGAGCAGGCGCGGGCAATCGCGCAATCCGACGACACGCGGCAGCTGACGGCATTGGCCATCGCGGCGACCCGAGCCGACATCATCTGCATGCAGGAAGTCGACAACATCGAAGCGCTGAAGGCGTTCGAATACGGCTACCTGTTCAAGATGGTAGGGCAGGGTTACCGGCAGAAATACACCACGTCAGGCAATGATTCGCGCGGCATCGATGTCGCCGTGATGATGCGCACCGAGACCGCGCAGGGCCAGCCGATCGAATTCGTGCGCATGACCAGCCATGCCTATGTCACCTTCGATCAGTTCGGCCTGCATACGCCGGAACTGGCGGCACTCGGGCACGAGGCCAATGAGCGCGTTTTCAGGCGCGATTGCCTTGAGGTCGATGTCACTGTCGGCGGTGTGCCGCTGACGCTTTATCTCGTGCATTTCAAGTCGATGGGCTCGCCGCGAAACGGGCTTGATGGCCGTGAGGCGACGATACCGGTGCGCGTCGCCGAGGCACAAGCCGTGCGCCGCATCATCGAAGAGCGTTTCGGCAAGGACACCCCTGACAAAAATGGAGCAGCCGACAAGCGCTGGGCGATCTGTGGCGACATGAACGACTACCGGCAGCGCGTGAAGATCGCCGGCGACACTATCGATGGCTACCGCTTCGAGGTGATCAACGAGAGCCAATCCTGCATCAATGTGCTGACGGCTGGCGGTTTCTGCGAAAACGTGGTCGAGCGGCGGCCGGAAATGAACCGCTGGAGTTTCTACCACACACGCGGCCCGGAAGAGCGGCATCTGTGCCAGCTCGACTATATCCTGCTGTCGAAGGGCCTCGCCGCCAGGAATGCGGCGGCTGTTCCCGACATCATCCGCAACGGCCAGCCCTGGCGCACCATCTTTCCGCCCGGCCAGGAGGTCGAGCGCTTTCCGCGTGCCGGCTGGGACCGGCCGAAAGCCTCGGATCATTGCCCGGTCGTGATTTCCCTGGACATGGTTTGAGGCACGCGTGAGTTTCGACCTGCCGCGCAACGTCATTTTGCCCGTCGATGCAATCGACGTCAGGCTCGACTCCGGTCCGCATCCATTCGAATGCGACAATAGCCAGGCCATCGCCGAGAACTGGCAACGCGAGATCGCGGCCAATCCGGCGTTGTTCGATGGCACGGTGGTGTTGCTGTCCGAGCTTGCCCTGCACGACCGCCGCTTGTCCGGCCGCTGCCATGCGGTCAAATATTCGACCTTCATGCTGTGGCGCCAGCGCCGGGCCGGTTCGGGCGCCGAGCATGCCTATGGCCATGCCATGCTGGTCGCCGGCGACAATGCGCTGGTGGCGATCCGCATGGGAGCTCACACCGCCAATCCCGGCCGTGTCTACTTCGCCGCCGGCTCCTTCGAGCCTATGGATTTCCACGACGGCCTGGTCGATGTCGATTTCAACATGATCCGCGAAGTGCGGGAGGAAACCGGCCTCGACCTGTCAGGTGCCGGCCGCGATATGCATTATCACGCCATGTCGACGGCAAGGGGCACGGTGATCTTCCGCCGCTACCGCGAGACCGCATCCGCCGACGAGCTCGCGCGGCGCATCCGTGCTTTCGTTGCAACCGAGGCCGAGCCCGAGATCGAAGGCCCGGTCATCATTCGGCATGCCGGTGACCTGCCGGACGGGCTGATGCCGCATATGAAACCGCTGATCGAATGGCATTTCGCCGGCGGCGGATAGCACCTCTGGTTCGGGAGGAGGTGGTCACAGGTTGCCGTCTCGACCGATCGACCTTTACACTTACATCGGGTTTGACGAATCGGCGGGGGCCGCATGCTGTCAGTCTTCGAAATAGCCGCGCTGCTTTTGACCTTGTCGGCCCTGTTCGGCTGGCTGAACCTGCGTTTCCTTAAACTGCCGCACACGATCGGCCTGCTGATCATGGCGCTGTCGGCGTCTCTCCTGCTCCTGGCACTGCAAAAAATCGCGCCAGGCCTTGGCATCACCGCGACGCTGCAGGCCGTCATGGAACAGATCGATTTCACCTCGGCGATCATGAACGGGATGCTGTCGCTGCTGTTGTTCGCCGGCGCGCTGCATGTCGATTTCAACCTGCTCAAAGGGCAGAAATGGGCCATCACCTTGATGGCAAGCATTGGCGTCGTCATCTCGACGGCCGTCGTTGGCGTCGCCTTATGGTTCGCCGCCGGCGCGCTCGGCTTCAATGTTCCCTTGCCGTGGGCGCTGGTGTTCGGGGCGCTGATATCGCCGACGGATCCGGTGGCCGTGCTCGGCCTGCTCAAATCCATCAACGTGCCGGCATCGATCAAGGCCAAGATCGCGGGCGAATCGCTGTTCAACGATGGTGTCGCCGTTGTTGCTTTCAGCGTGCTGGTGACAGTGGCGCTGGCGACCGCCGGCCAGCACCGACCCGACCTTTGGGATATCGCCGAGCTGCTGGTCTATGAGGGCCTCGGTGGCGCGCTGTTCGGCTTCATCACCGGCTGGATTGCCTATCGCGCCATGCTGGCGGTCGACGACCATATTGTCGAGATCCTGATCTCGCTGGCTGTCTGCGTCGGCACCTATACGCTCTGCCACCGCCTGCATCTTTCGGGACCGATCGCCGTGGTGGTGACCGGCCTTCTGATCGGCAATCACGGCGCCGAACACGCGATGAGCGAGACGGTGGAGGACTATCTCTTCGCGTTCTGGGAAGTGGTCGACGAGATGCTGAACTCGATCCTGTTCCTGTTGCTCGGACTGGAGGTTCTGGTGCTATCCTTCAACCCGTCGCATGGCTGGATCGTGCTGGTCGCCATCCCGATCGTGCTTGCCGGCCGCTTTGCCTCGGTGTGGATTCCGATTTCGCTGCTGGCCGTGCGGCAGACCTTCTCCCCCGGCTCTATTCCGGTGCTGACCTGGGGCGGGCTGCGCGGCGGCGTTTCGGTGGCGCTGGCGCTGTCGCTGCCCGGCAGCGTGGCCAAGCCCGTATTGCTGACCGCGACCTATGCCGTGGTGATCTTCTCGATCATCGTGCAGGGGCTGACAATGAAGTGGGTGATCGGCAAGACAACCGACCCTGAAGCCATCTGAGCCTAGCTGTTCACTCGTGCCGCAGCGCGTCGATCGGGTCGAGCCTTGCGCCGCGCAGGGCCGGGAAGAAGCCGAACACCATGCCGATCAACGCCGAGAAGCCGACGGCGAGCAGGATGACCGCCGGGCTCGGCGCGAAGGGGATCGCCAGTGTCGCCGAGGCGAGGCCGGCCAGACCGAGGCCGATCAGGATGCCGATGATGCCGCCAAGCAGCGACAGCACCGTTGCCTCGACCAGGAACTGGATGAGGATGTGCTTTTCATGCGCGCCGATGGCCAGCCGAATGCCGATCTCGCGTGTGCGTTCGGTGACCGAGACCAGCATGATGTTCATGATGCCGATGCCGCCGACCAGCAGGCTGACGCCGGCGACCGCGCCCAGCATGCCTGTCATCGTTGTGGTGGCGCTGGCCATGGCATCGGCGATCTGGGTCATGTCGCGGATCGAGAAATCGCTCTCGCGGTCGGGCGTCAGGCGGCGGGCATCGCGCAAGATATCCTCGACGCGCGGCGAGAGTTCGGTCGTCGGCGTCCTGTCGTCGGCGGCGACATAGATGTTGTCGATGTCGCGGTTGCCGGCGATGCGGCGCTGATAGGCGGCAAGCGGCATCAGCACGACATTGTCCTGGTCCTGGCCAAAGCCGGTATAGCCCTTCGGCTCAAGCAGGCCGATGATCTTGCAGGAGGTGCGGTTGACGCGAATGATCTCGCCCTCCGGGTCGCCGGCGCCAAAAAACTGCTGGCGCACGGTCTCGCCGATCAGGCAGACGCCGGTGCCGCTGCGGGTTTCCGAATCGGAAAAGGCGCGGCCCGAGGCCAGCTTCCAGTCGCGCGCCACCAGATAGGCGCTGTCGGTGCCGGTGATGCCGGCGGTCAGGTTCTGGGTTCCGTAGACGACGCGCACCTGCTTTTGCGAAGCGGGAGAGATGGCGCGTGCGCCAACGAGATGCTTGGTGAGCGCCGCCACGTCCTTGTCGCCAAGCTGGCGGACGACGCTGTCGGTAGCGCTGGGGCCGGCAGCGCGACCGGCGCGGACGACGAGAAGGTTCGAGCCGAGCTTGGAAATGTCGGCCTTGACCTTTTGCGTCGTGCCGTAACCGATGGTCAGCATGGCGATGACGGCGGCAACGCCGATGACGATGCCGAGCAGCGTCAGGAAAGAGCGCAGTACGTTGCGGCGTACCGACAGCAGTGCGAG
>JBDSLV010000475.1:0-3060 GCA_039916205.1 Mesorhizobium sp.
AAGGAGGCACCGCGATGAGAAAAGTCGGTCTCGGCCGATGAGCGCGACACCGAAGTGCCCATGGCGTAGCGGTTGTTCTCGATGATGTAGATCACCGGCAGCTTCCACAGCGAAGCCATGTTGAAGCTTTCATAGACCTGGCCCTGATTGGCCGCGCCATCGCCGAAATAGGTCAGCGACACATTCTTGTTGTCACGGTAGCGGTTCGCGAAGGCCAAACCGGTGCCAAGCGACACCTGCGCGCCGACAATGCCGTGGCCGCCGTAAAAATGCTTCTCCTTGGAGAACATGTGCATGGAGCCGCCCTTGCCGCGCGACAAGCCGCCCCGGCGTCCGGTGAGTTCGGCCATGACGCCGCGCGGCGACAGTTCCATCGCCAGCATGTGGCCGTGGTCGCGATAGGCCGTGATCATCTGGTCACCGTCGACCAATGCCATCTTCATGCCGGTGACGACCGCTTCCTGGCCGATATAGAGATGGCAGAAGCCGCCGATGAAACCCATGCCATAGAGCTGGCCGGCCTTTTCCTCGAAGCGGCGGATGAGCAGCATGTGCCGGTAGGCGGCAAGCTCCTCGTCCTTGGTGAATTCCGAAGGCTTGGGAGTCGAAATCCCCGACGATTTGCCATCCGATTTGGATTTGGCAGGCGCTTTTTTGGCGGCGGTGGCCATGCATCACTCCCTGTTGGCGTCTCTTCGCGGACATTGAGCAGATGAAATCTGCTCCGGGGAGATCAGCTCCTCCCCACCGATTTATGGGAGGCTAACACGCTGGAAAGCGTTCCGCCATGCCGAAATTGCATAGCTGACATGCGTCTAAGCAGTTAAAATCATTGAAAATATTGGTGATTAACTGAAAACTAGTTACTTTGCCGAAGCCGGCAACATGATGGTGATTTCGTCCGCCTGGGACACATTGAGCGCCCTGCGAGCCTGCTCGTCGAGCATGTCCTTCTCCAGCGTGCCGTCATGCATGAGCCGAACACGGCGCTCAAGTTCCATGCGGCGCGCCTTGACCGCATCGAGTTCGCCCTGCAGTTCGGCCGTCTGCGCTTCCAGCGCGTATTTCGAATAGATGCCGAATTCGCCGTGATAGGCATGGAAGCCGAAATAGGCCAAAAACGCCACGCAAAGCGATGGAATGATCAGCCGGCCGGTGTTTCTCTGCTTATGCTGACGCGTCCACATGACTCGGCTCCTCGCGGCCGCGAACTCAAACGGCCAGGATGTTTTTCGCCTGATTGTGCTTAACGGACGGTTACGGATGATGCGCCTGGCGGCCCTGAAACGAAAAAGGGCGGGGATGACCCGCCCTTTCGCATCGGGATGATGTCCCGGATCAGTCCTTGACGACCGACTTGCCGGCGTACTGCGCCTGCTTGCCGAGCTGTTCCTCAATGCGGATCAGCTGGTTGTACTTGGCCATGCGGTCCGAGCGCGACAGCGAGCCAGTCTTGATCTGTCCGCAGTTGGTGGCGACAGCGAGATCGGCGATGGTCGAATCCTCCGTCTCGCCCGAGCGATGCGACATGACGGCGGTGTAGCCGGCCTTATGAGCGGTTTCGACGGCGTCGAGCGTTTCGGTCAGCGAACCGATCTGGTTGACCTTGACCAGGATCGAGTTGGCGACGCCCATGCGGATGCCGTCGCGCAGGCGCGCCGTGTTGGTGACGAACAGGTCGTCGCCGACCAGCTGGGTCTTCTTGCCGATCAGGTCGGTCAGGTACTTCCAGCCTTCCCAGTCGTCCTCAGCTAGGCCGTCCTCGATCGAGATGATCGGATAGTCGGCAGCGAGCTTGGCCAGGTATTTGGCCTGCGCCTTCGGGTCCCGGGTCTTCTTCTCGCCTTCATAGACGTAGTTGCCGTCCTTGAAGAATTCGGTCGCGGCGCAATCGAGGCCGAGCGCGATTTCCTCGCCCGGCTTGAAGCCGGCCTTCTCGATCGATTCCATGATGAAATCGAGCGCCACCGGTGCGCTTTTCAGGTTCGGCGCAAAGCCGCCCTCGTCGCCGACATTGGTGTTGTGGCCGGCATCCTTCAGCTTCTTGCGCAGCGTGTGGAAGATTTCCGAACCCCAGCGAACGCCTTCGCGCAGCGTCGGCGCGCCGATCGGCAGGATCATGAACTCCTGGAAATCGATCGGATTGTCGGCATGGGCGCCGCCATTGATGATGTTCATCATCGGCACAGGCAGAACATGCGCCTTGGTGCCGCCGACATAGCGATAGAGCGGCAGGCCAGCAGCGTCCGCAGCGGCCTTGGCCACCGCCAGCGAGACGCCCAGAATGGCGTTGGCGCCGAGCCGGCTCTTGTTGGGCGTGCCGTCTAGCTCGATCATGGTCTGGTCGATATGGATCTGGTTTTCGGCTTCCATGCCGCCGATCGCCTCGAACAGTTCGCCATTCACGGCTTCGACGGCGCGCAGCACGCCCTTGCCGAGATATCGGGCGCCGCCGTCGCGGAGCTCAACCGCCTCATGGGCTCCCGTCGATGCGCCCGAAGGCACCGCTGCCCGGCCCATCGAGCCGTCTTCGAGTATGACATCGACCTCGACGGTCGGGTTTCCACGGCTGTCCAGGATTTCACGCCCGACAATATCGATGATGGCGGTCATTGCGATGTCCCCAATTGATCTGACGAAGCGTCGCGCACGTCTTAGCCAAAGTGCTGCAAAAGGCAATCGGGGCGCTCGCAAATAGTGCCGCGGGCCCGATTCACGAAGCGCAAATTTCTGTCATCATAAGTCATGCACGGCATCGTCGCTTCTGGTCTATGATCGCGACCGCGCGGGGCGAAACAGGAGGAGTTTCGCCATGTCCCAGTTGAGCGGTATTGTGAGTTTGTTCCTGATCGCGGCGGCGTTCCTGACGTCGTGCGACAGTCAGCAGTCGCCAAAGGCGGCGACGCAGTTGTCCACCCTTGACGCTGCCGAGTAGCGACCCAGCCTATTGCATTGAAAGGCCCCCGGCTTCGGGGGATGTCAACGCAGCGTTTCAATGCCAGTAGGGCGTGACCTTGTAGTAATCGTAGGACGCGTCGCGCGCGGTCTCACCATCGGCAC
>JBDSLV010000476.1:0-2533 GCA_039916205.1 Mesorhizobium sp.
CGATAGCCGTTGGCCTGCAAGGTGCTGAGGAATTCGGCAAAATCCCGCGGCGCCACGTCGATCGCCTGATAGCTGCCGTCGATGCCATGGCTCGCCAGCCAATGGCCGTGGATCTTCGGCGAGCGCGAATGCTTGATCGGGTGGCCGGTGACAAAGGCCTTTTTGGATGCGTCAGCCATCGATCGCCCCAAGCGTGCGAAGCTCGGCAAGCAACGGCAGCAGCGGCAGGCCGACAATGGTGAAATGGTCGCCCTCGACCTTCTCGAACAGCTGGATGCCTTCGCCCTCGATCTGATAGGCGCCGACGCTGGATAGCGCCTTTGCGCCGACACGTGCCAGATGGCGGCCAATGAAGGCCGGGTCGAGCTTGCGCATGGTCATGCTGGCAATGCCGACATGCCGCCACAGAACCTGGCCATCGCGGACCAGCACGGCAGCGCTGTTGAGCTGATGCGTCTTTCCCGACAGCGCCAGGAGGTGGCGGCGCGCGCCCTCCATGTCGGCCGGCTTGTGAAACACTTCATCGCCGAGTGACAGCGTCTGGTCGCAGCCGAGCACCAGGGCGCCTGGCTTGCGCTCGCTGACTTCCGTGGCCTTGGCTTCGGCGAGCACCAGGGCGACATCCTCGGGTGACACGCCACTGTCCTGCAACGGCGCCTCAAGCGCACGCTCGTCGACTTCGGCTGGGACGGCCTCGACATCGATGCCGGCATTGACCAGCATCGCCTTGCGGAACGGGCTGCCTGAGGCAAGGATGATTTTCTCGGTCATTTTTTGTCCCGGTTTCCGGCACGCTACAGGGTGTGTCGAGATTCAGGTCAGGCCGAGCCGAAAATGGTGGCTCCCGAGAACCGGAGCGGAGCGTACTTTTCGTACGTGAGCACCGGAAGCGCAGGAAGCCGCCATTTGCAGGCCGGCATCACCTGAATATCACACGCCCTAGCGCGTCTTGCCGCGCAGGGCAACGATGGCCGCCGCCGTTTCCTCGATCGAACGGCGGCTGACATCGATCATCGGCCAGCCGTGCCGCGTGCAGATCTGCCGGGCATAGGCGAGCTCCTCGGTGATGGAGGCGCGGTCAACATAGTCGGTTGCTTCGTAGGAACTGCTGTTGCCGAGTATACGGTTCTGCCGGACATGCGAGATGCGCTCGGCGGTGGCGATCAGGCCGACGATCAGCGGCTTCGTCGCCGCGACCAGGCTTTCCGGCACCGGCACGCCGAGTACGATCGGGATGTTGACCGTCTTGATGCCGCGGTTGGCGAGATAGATGCTGGTCGGCGTCTTCGACGTCCGCGAAATGCCGATCAGGACGATGTCGGCGTCATCCATATTGGCCGGCAGCTGGCCGTCATCATGGTCCATGGTGAAGTTGAGCGCATCGATGCGGCGAAAATACTCGGCGTCAAGAACATGCTGGGCGCCGACGCGGCGGCCGGCCGGCGTGCCGAGATAGGACTGGAAGACGGTCAGCACCGGTTCCAGCACCGATACGCAAGGCAGGCCCATGGCGGCGCAGCGCTCATCGATGCCGCGCGCCAGCTTCTGGTCGACGACCGTATAGAGGATGATGCCCGGCTCCTCCTCGATGTCCTCGAACACTTTGGTGACCTGCTTTTCGGTGCGGATCAGCGGGTAGATATGCTCGATGGCACGCGCATCCTTGTATTGCGCCGAAGCCGCACGGCCGGCCGCAAGCAGCGTCTCGCCGGTCGCGTCCGAAATAAGGTGCAGATGGAAGAAGCTCTGGGGTTTGTTCACAGGGTACACCTGGGGCTGTGGGCGGATGTGGATAAAGCGGGATGGAAAGACAGGCCGGTCGGGAGCGACTGTATCAGAAGGCGGTTTGTCCACAATTCGATGCGCTGTCGGCTTCGTCGGGCGGCTGGGGACAAATCCGGGGAGGGCGAACTTTGGCCTGGCGCTGTCCACAGGGCCGACTTTTCCCGGGGCATCCTAACGCCTTGACTCCAGTGGTGGATTCCAAACTATCCCCAGAGCCCTACATCCGGGAGAAAGAAGCGCGCGACAATATGCTTGCTGGCTTTTTGGCTGATGAAGCGGGACAGGTGACAACCACCACAACCAACAGACTCTTAGAATCAGAAGAATCTTAGATATAAGAATCTTTAAGATTATAGGAAGGCCGGGAGAGGCGAGGGCTCGATGCCGAAAAGCCGGATCATGCTGGACGTCCTGAAGGGCGAGACGGTGTTTCCACCTCCGCTCTGGATGATGCGTCAGGCCGGGCGCTATCTGCCTGAGTATCGTGAGACACGCAGGCAGGCGGGATCGTTTCTCGATCTCTGCTACAATCCTGACCTTGCCGTTGAAGTGACGTTGCAGCCGATCGAACGATTCGGGTTTGATGCCTCGATCCTGTTCTCCGATATCCTTGTTGTTCCACATGCGCTTGGCCGCGATGTCCGCTTCGAGGAAGGAAGAGGGCCGCTGCTGACACCGATCACCGCACCCGAGATCGCGGCCCTGGATGGCAAAACGTTTCACGTGAATCTCGAACCGGTTTACGAGA
>JBDSLV010000477.1:0-4309 GCA_039916205.1 Mesorhizobium sp.
CCACAACGCTGTTCGATCGATCGATATCGAGACCCTTGGGGCCGCCCTCCTCGGGATTGGCCCTACCGCGCAGAAAGGTTTCCTCGTCGAGAACGGCGACAGACCGCGGCATATGATGTCCATGCCAACCGGCGCCACGGTCATAGACATGCAGCATCGGGCTGCCGGCGTCGGCAACCAGAATGTGCTGGTCATCTGCGCTAAAGCGCAAGCCGTGCGGATAGTTGGCGTTTTGCAGGATGCCGTCCGGTTCAGTGGCCGGCCCAAGCGAGGCGGACATCCTGTAAATCTTCACATCCGCTGTACCGTGACTGCTGACAGCGATCCACGCGCCGTCGTGGCTGACGGCCACACCGTCAGGTATATCAAGGCCGCGCTTCAGAAGAAGCTGGTTCCTGGTCGCACGGTAGCCTAGCCACCGGTTGACGACATGCCGGGTGACCACGTGCGTATAGTTGTTGCAGACCAGCAGGCTGACCTTGCCGTGCGCTTCCTGGCTGACAGCAACTGAACCGGGTGACTTCAACTTGCAGAAAATGCCGCCCTTGATGCGTCGAAGCGGTGCGACTTCATGACTTCGGCCAGCCGGCTCGCCTTGCGGCAAGGCAAATATCGCGACCAGTCCATCGCGGTTGGCGACCGCAAGGGTCTGGTTGTCGATGAAATCGATGCCATGGACATCGCCCATGCTCGCCGAAGTGAGTTCCATGAAGTCCGGGATGGTGATCCGGGCGCCGACACCTGTCGGCTCGATGTCGATGCGCAGGATCAGGCAGCGCCTGCGTCCGTATCCAGCAATCGCCAGCCAGCGATTGTCAGGCGAAAAACGCAGGTCTTCCGTGCGCCCAACGGCTGAAAGCGCCGCCCGCACGGCATCGCTGGCGTGGAAGTCTATTTGCGAAATCACCTGAGGGTCTGACCTGGAAAGCCGTACAGAGCAAGCCGACGACTAAGCACGATACGGCGCTGGCCGGTCAAGCGCGCCAAGCTGCATTAGAGCAGCCGCCGTTCAATTCTGCTGAATGGATATGCCCTTGTCGTCGATTTTAAGCTCGACACCCTTCGGCTTGGTCTGCTCGCGGTACACATAGGCACCGAGCGCAATGACCACGACGACGAGCGCGCCAATGAGGAGATAGAGAGTGTTCTGCTTCATGGCGCGCTCTTTGTGTTGTCGAGCCTCACGCTCGTTTCAAAACCTTGACCAGCACCAACAGGATGATGGCGCCGAGCGTGGCGTGGATGATGGACGCGAGAATGCCGCCACCGATGGAGAATCCGATTCTCGGGAAAAGCCAGCCGGCGATAAACGCGCCAACGATGCCGACGATGATGTTGCCGATCAGGCCGAAGCCAAATCCTGAGACGATTAGACCGGCGAGCCAGCCGGCGATGGCACCAATAATGATGACGACGAGCAGGCTTTCGACACCCATAGAGCGTTCCTCCGAGCATGAGGGCAATACCGGAGCGGAAGGCTCCGAATCGGCCTCGATATCAACGATTTCAGGCTATTCGAAAGCCGGCGGCCCCGCCAGCGGCTCGCCAAATGCATGTCGCGCAAAAGTGACCTCGGTTTTGCGACGACGACATGCATCAATCAACAACCTAAAGCGCGTCGCCTGAATCCGTTTCGACGCGACGCGCTTTTAGTCGTCGTCGCCATCGCTGGATGGAGGCCGCCAGCTGGTCGGCTCGACCTTCTTCTGCGTATGGCTGTCGACATAGACCCACCAGCCATCGTCGCGATGTTGCGCGATGGATTCATTGATCACGCCGTCGCTGTCTTTCCACGTGACGGTGACCTTGGAGCCATCCGTCGGAGCGGTCGATATCGGCTTGCGGTCTGCCATGAGATCCCCTCTTTGATCCGACACAACGCGGCGGCGCGCGCCTGGTTCCCGGCGAGGGCCTTTTGGAGGGCCCACTACCCTCCGGCCATCAGCTATGGGCGAAGATATCCTCTTCACCCCAGCCCATGAGGTCAAGCTTGGCGCGTGTCGGCAGGAAGCGGAAGCAGGCATCGGCTTCCTTCGTCCGGTTCTCGCGCGCCAGCCGCCCGGCCAGCACCTCGCGCAACCGGTGCAGATAGAGCACGTCCGAAGCCGCATATTCGAGCTGCTCGGGCGACAATGTCTCCGCCGCCCAGTCCGACGATTGCTGCACCTTCGACAGGCCAACGCCGAGAAGCTCGTAGCAGATGTCCTTAAGCCCGTGCCGATCGGTGTAGGTGCGGGTCAGCCGCGAGGCGATCTTGGTGCAGAACACCGGCTCGGCCATTGCCCCGAATGCATTGTAGAGCACGGCGATATCGAAGCGGCCGTAGTGGAAGAGCTTGGTGACATTGCGGTTCTTCAGCAGGCTGACGAGGTTGGGCGCTTTCTTCTGGCCCGGATCGATCTGGATGACATCGGCGCTGCCGTCACCAGGCGAAATCTGCACGACACAGAGCCGGTCACGATGCGGATTGAGCCCAAGGGTCTCGGTATCAATGGCGACCGCGTCGACATTGTAGTGTTTGAGATCGGGCAGGTCATTTCTGTGGAAACGGATGTCGGCCATTGTCTTCTCCGGTCGCGGCCTGCAGCGGCCCGCGCGATCGAAACGCAAGGGCGCTGCAGAACCTGAATTGGTGACCCGTCCTCGCCGCGATCCGCTGAAAAATCAACAGAAAGTTGGCTCTTCGCCCTTTCAGTGCGTCAATGCTTCCAGAATACGGGCCCAGGAGCGCTGTCCCTTGTGGAACGAGCTCAGCTCATACTTCTCGTTGGGCGAGTGGATTCGGTCGTCGTCGAGACCGAACCCGACCAGCAGCGATTCCATGCCGAGATAGGTCTGGAAATCGCCGACCACCGGGATCGAACCGCCGCTTCCCGTCGTCACCGCCGGCTTCGGCCATTCATCCGACAGCGCGTTCTTGGCCTTGGCCAGGAAGGGCGAGTCATAGGAAAGCTGGATTGCCGGCGAGCCGCCATGCGGGTGGAACTCGACCGAACAGTCAGCCGGAATGCGCGCCTTGACGAAAGCTTGGAAGGCGTCGCGGATTTTTCCGGGGTCCTGCTTGTGGACGAGACGGAACGAGACCTTCGACGAAGCCTCAGCCGCGATCACCGTCTTGAATCCCTTGCCGGTATAGCCGCCGATGATGCCATTGAACTCGGCCGTCGGCCGCGCCCAGGTCAGCTCCAGCACCGAGCGGCCTTTCTCGCCCGATGGAATCGACAGGCCGACGGGTCCAAGGAATGTCTCGGCGGTCTCGCCCAGCGTCTCCCATGATTTCAGGATCTGCGATGGCGTTTCCTCGACGCCATCATAGAAACCGGGAATGGTGATATGGCCGTCCTTGTCGTGGATATCAGCAAGGATCTTGGCCAGGATGCGGATCGGGTTGGCGGCGGCACCGCCATAGAGACCGGAATGCAGGTCACGATCAGCCGCCTTGACCGTGATTTCCTCGCCGACAAGCCCGCGCAGCCCGACGCAGATCGATGGCGTGTCGCGGTCCCACATGCCGGTATCGCAGACCAGAGCGAAATCGGCCTTGAGTTCGTCCGCGTTGGCTTCGAGGAACGGCTTCAGCGATGGCGAACCGGACTCCTCCTCGCCTTCAAACAGGATGGTGATGCGGCACGGCAGGTTGCCATGCACCTGCTTCCAGGCGCGGCAGGCTTCGACGAAGGTCATGAGCTGGCCCTTGTCATCGGCGGAGCCACGCCCGGTGATTACCTTGTGGCCAGGCCCGACTTCCTTGACCGCGGGGGCGAACGGGTCGCTCTCCCACAGTTCGATGGGATCGACCGGTTGCACGTCGTAATGGCCGTAGAACAGCACATGCGGCGAACCGGCCGGGCCGTCATGATGCGCGACCACCATCGGGTGACCAGGCGTGTCACGCACACTGGCGTCGAATCCGATCAGCTTAAGCTCGGCCACCAGCCATTCGGCTGCCTTGCGGCAGTCGGCTGCATAGGCCGGATCGGTAGAGATCGACTTGATCCTGAGCAGGCCGAACAGGCGCTCCAAGCTCTGGTCAAGGTTCTTGTCGAGACGGTCGAGGACGGTGGAAACGGATGACATGTGCAAAGCCTTTCGATTCAGAACCGGGACCGTAAAGGCAGGACGGCAAAACGAAAAGCCCGCGATCATTGGACCACGGGCTGTGAATGCCTATCTGGGGGAAAAAAATGCCGCCGTGGTGGAGGGGAACCACGGCGGCGTTTTACTCGAAACGATGCGGCAGCCCGGAGAGGGGGGATAGGCTGCCGCAATTGTCCGGGATAGGCGGGGGACGGGCCTTGCTCCGGACTCG
>JBDSLV010000478.1:0-5913 GCA_039916205.1 Mesorhizobium sp.
TGGAATGCAAGGCGCGTTGCGCGCATGAGGTACTCCGATCGTCGCGGCTGATGGCAGGCCGCAGGGAAAGATGGTCCAGCTTAAAAAAAGTCGTGGCGGAAGCGAGGCAAAAATAGCAATTTCGGCCCTGCCTCCAGCGGCGACGTCAAGCAATAGGGAAATACCATGAGTGAAACAATCGAAAAGCGGCTAAGCGATCTCGGCGTCACGCTTCCCGTCGCCGCCGCGCCCGCCGCCAACTATGTGCCCTACTGCAGGACAGGCAACCTGCTGTTCACCGCCGGTCAGCTGCCGCTCAAGGATGGCAAGCTCCAGGCGAGCGGCTTGCTTGGCCGCGATGTCGACACGGCAACCGGCAAGGAAGCCGCGAAATACTGCGCGATCAACATTCTGGCGCAGGCCAAGGCCGCGCTTGGCGACCTTGAAACAATCCGCAGGCTGGTGAAGATCACCGTTTTCGTCGCTTCGACGCCGGAGTTTGTCGAGCAACACCTGGTTGCCAACGGCGCTTCCGATTTCCTGGTGGCCGCGATCGGCGAGCGCGGCAAACATGCCCGTTCCGCGGTCGGCACCGCCTCGCTGCCGCTTAATGCCGCGGTTGAAATCGAAGCCATCTTCGAAGTCGAGTGAGGACATGACCGACCTGTCCTGGCTGACTGCTCGGCCCGTTGCCCATCGCGGCTTTCACGACATGAACAAGACCCGGTGGGAGAACACGCTCTCAGCCTTTGCCGCGGCCGCCGAACGCGGTTACGCAATCGAATGCGACGTCCACCTGTCGTCGGATGGCGTTCCCGTCATCATTCATGACGGCGACCTGCGGAGGCTGACCGGTCAAGATGGCTTCGTCTGGCAGCGCACAGCGGCGGAGATGGGGGCGCTAAAGGTTGGTGGCACAACCGACCATGTTCCGACATTGCAGGAAGCGCTGGATCTCGTCGACGGCCGCGTGCCGATGGTTGTTGAGCTGAAAGGCGTTCCCGGTCGTGACGAAGGGCTGGTGGCACGCGTCGGCAAGATGCTCAAGCGCTACAAGGGCAAGGCAGCGATCATGTCGTTCGATCACTGGCTGATCCGCGATTTCCCCAGACATGCTCCTGGCATTCCCGCGGGGCTAACCGCCTACGGCAAGGACAACCAACTGATCGAGGCGCATTTCGCCATGCTGGCGCATGAGATCGATTTCACCTCCTATGCCGCTGGCGACCTGCCCAACCGGTTCGTCAGCTTCGTGCGCGAAAAGCTCAAGATGCCGGTCATCACCTGGACCGTGCATGACCAACCGGCGGTGGACCTGACCTTCAAATATGCCGACCAGATGACGTTCGAAGGGTTCGACCCCGATCAAGTCAAAATGGCCTGAACTCGGATTGCCTGAAACGTGACTTGTACGAGCCCCCGTGGAGCTTAAATAAGCCTCATGGATCAGGGCGATGACGATGATGGGCAAGCGGCGAACGCGGATTACTCGATCCGCGTCGCCTCGGGTATTGGCGCCTTCACCAGCGAAGAATGGAGTGGCTTCGCCAGCACCACCCGAAACGACAAGGAGAACACTTACAACCCTCTTGTTTCATTCGCTTTTCTAAGCGCGCTTGAAGATTCGGGCTGCGCCGTGCGGCGCACCGGCTGGCAGGGCCATCATCTGCGGCTGGAGAACGCCCAAGGCAAGCTCCTTGGTGCGGTCGCTTGCTATCTCAAGTCGCATAGTCAGGGCGAATACGTCTTTGACCATGGCTGGTCGGATGCCTTCGAGCGCGCCGGCGGGCGCTACTACCCGAAACTGCAATGCGCGGTGCCGTTCACGCCTGTCACTGGCCCACGCCTGCTGGTCAGCAAAGGCGAGGACAGCGGCGCTGTCAAAGCCGCCCTCGCGGCAGGCCTGAAGGCGGTGACCGAAAAGCTCGGCGTCTCTTCCGCGCATGTCACCTTCGCTCCAGAAGACGACGTCGAGGCGCTGGAAGCCTCTGGTTTCCTGCATCGGACCGATCAGCAGTTCCATTTCTTCAACGAAGGCTTTTCGACCTACGATGATTTTCTCGCCACGCTTGCCT
The DNA here is from genome assembly GCA_039916205.1 of Mesorhizobium sp. GTDB lineage: Bacteria > Pseudomonadota > Alphaproteobacteria > Rhizobiales > Rhizobiaceae > Mesorhizobium. The sequence continues at coordinate 2,055 of JBDSLV010000478.1, forward strand.
CGCGCAAGCGCAAGGCAATGAAGAAGGAACGGCGTGAGGCGCTTGCCAATGGCATCTCGATCGACCGGCTGACCGGCAAGGACCTGACCGAGAAGGTGTGGGACGACTTCTTTGCGTTCTACACCGACACCGGCAGCCGCAAATGGGGCCGGCCCTACCTCAGCCGCGAATTCTTCTCGCTGATCGGCGAGCGTATGGCCGAGGACATCCTGCTGGTGATGGCCAAGCGCAATGGGCGCTACATAGCCGGCGCTATCAATTTCATCGGCTCGGACGCGCTCTATGGCCGCAACTGGGGCTGCATCGAAGACCACCCCTTCCTGCATTTCGAGGTCTGCTATCATCAGGCCATCGACTTCGCCATCGAGCGCAAGCTCAAGGTGGTCGAGGCTGGCGCGCAAGGCGAGCACAAGCTGGCACGCGGCTATCGGCCGGTAACCATGCATTCGGCGCATTACATCGCTCATCCCGGCCTGCGCAAGGCGGTAGCGGACTATCTCAAGCGGGAGCGGCGCGAAGTGGAGCGCATGGGCGAGTATCTGGAAGAGCACACGCCGTTCCGCAAAGATCTGGCCGAATAGAGGCCGCATCGCCCTAAAAGGGCTGCTGTTTACCGCCTTGCCGGAATCCGCTAAGCCAAACACAGGCATGGGTGTACAACACCCTGGGGTTGGCATGCAGGGTTTGGCATCTTGGGATGCCGGGCAATGGCTCGGCGGGGTGGGAATTGCGGCCGCGCTGTTATTGGTCGCTTGGCTTGAGCGCCGGCCCGCGACTTGGCATCTCGGCTTCGCTACATTCTTTCTTCTGTTCGGTGTCATCCATCTGCTGTTCCCTGGCAAGATCGGGGCAATGTGGACAACGCTGGTGCTGGTCGCCGTGATTGGCGCCGCCTCCAAACTCAAATATCGCTACCTCGGGTTCAATCTCCTGGCGGGTGACATTAGCCACCTCGCGACAAGCGGCCTCCGCAGGCTGCTCAAAGACTACAGGCGCCTTGTCTTCCTCTACGTTTCTGGAGCAGTCGTGATCCTCGCCAGCCTTGGCGCATTTGCGGCCGTCCTGCGCGAACCGGCGGACTCGCTCAAGGAGCGCCTGGAGATCGTTAGCGCCGCGGCGCTTCTCTACGTCATTCTGTTTGTGGCGGGTGGAGGATCGCGGCGGTTCCGCTTTCATCTCCTGACACAGGACCGTGCACATCTTTCCGTTTTCATGGCTTCATGGTTTCGCGTCGGGCTAAGCCAACCCGCCTTCGTCGACATTGACCCTGATCCTTTGCCGCTTTTGTCGCCGCTGCCGCCAAGGCAAACGGCGGGCGAACGACGACCGCACATCATCATGATCCTGCATGAATCGACGTTCGATCCCAGGCGCTTCGGCCTTCCGATCGATGACATGTTCGAGCCATTCTTTTCGCCTGAGGGCAGTCTATCCGGCGCGCTGCATGTCGACGTCTTCGGCGGCGGCACGCAGCAGACCGAGTTTTCCGCGCTAACCGGCCTCTCATCGCTGTCATTCGGCATGAACAGCCGCTTCGTCTACTATCTTCTGACGGGGCGAATCCGTCATTCGCTCCCATCCTTCCTGGCTGACGCCGGATATCTCGTTTCGCATGTGAGTTGCGACGCGCCGGCAAGTTTCAATTGCGGCCATTTCTACAAATCGATCGGGATCGAGCATGTCAGCCATGCCGAAATGCTGCCACCGCCCTTCGACACAGGACGCTGGGAGCGTGAACAGCACGACCAGCAACTCTTCGATCACGCGCTTGGCCTGTTCTCCGATCGGGCGGCGCTTGGAAAACCATGCCTTCTCTCCATCATGACGCTGATGAACCACGGCGATCATGTCCGGCGGATCTTCCCGCCCGAACGGCATGAGGAGCTTCGCCGCGAAGCTGTCGCCGCGACCGGTGATGCTCAATATGGCGAATACATCGTCCGTCTTGCCGAGAGCGTCGAAGCCTATGGTGCATTCCGCGAAGGTCTCCACGAAAGGCTGGACGGCCAGCCTGCGATCATCATCCGCTACGGGGACCACCAGCCGTCTTTCACCGCGCAGCTCACCGGTTTGCCGCCATCGGATCCGGCACTGTACAAGACGTTCTACGCGATCGAGGCGGTGAACTGCTCGCTCCCTTCGGATCTCACAGCACCGCCGATTCTCGATGTAACCTACCTGTCGACGCTCGCGTTGCTGGCTGCCCAAATACCGCTCGATCCGGTTTTCACAACCCGTGCCGCCTTGTTGAACAAGGATCCGTCCGCCTACTTTGACCTCGCCTCGGCGCCGAAGAGGCGTTTCCATCGCGCGCTCGTCGAAGCCGGCCTCGTCGATCTCGCCTGATCGTCTTGCCTGCGTTCAGCGGCTTCGCTACACGAAGCGAATGGAGCAGCCTATGCTCACCTCCAAGCAAATCCGGAGCGTTCGCCATGGTTGAAGCCGCCTACGACACCGACAACATCTTCGCCAAGATCCTGCGTGGCGAAATTCCGTCGCACCGCGTCTACGAGGACGATGCGGTCGTGGCCTTCATGGATGTTATGCCGCAAGGGCCTGGCCACACGCTGGTGGTGCCGAAGGCGCCTTCACGCAACCTGCTCGACGCTGCTCCATCGACGCTAGCACCGCTTTTCAAGATCGTTCAGAAAGTGGCGCTGGCGGTCAAGCAAGCCTTTGGCGCCGACGGTGTCACCATTCTGCAATTCAATGAACCGGCGTCGGGCCAGACGGTCTACCATCTTCATGTTCATGTCATCCCGCGCTTTGAAGGCGTTGCCCTGAAGCCGCATAGTGGCGGTATGGAGAAGCCCGAGATCCTCGCCGAAAACGCCGGCAAGATACGCGCCGCGCTGGCAAGCTGACGCGCCTTTCGAACTGGAACCAGTTCAATCGGCCGCTGTTTGCCTCAATTGCTCGAACGCACTTGGCCGAGTAACCGCAACCGGCAAGACAACCGAGAGGCCGCGTATAGCTGTCGTGGTGGCCGACATCGGCCACGACATTCAATCCCAGCCGGCTGTGCGCCGCGATTGATTCGTAGAGTGCGGCATAGAAGCTCGGAATGAGAATTTCGAGATCGGGACGCTCGCCGCCGGGCCGCAAACCTATTCCGGGCCGATGGCGCGGCGGTGTGATCCGAGCATAGCTGTCGACGCCGAGATTCATCCAGGGGGCATCAAGACTCTTCTGGACGGCTGCAACGATGCTCGACTTCCCTGATCGCGGCGCACCGTTCAGGATGATGATCTGTCCAGCCATGCATCACCTCATACACCAATGAAAAAAGCCCCGTTTCCGGGGCTTTTTTTTGACTTCGATAAAAGTCAGTTCTTTCTTGGCAGTTGCGGCACCAGGCTGCGCTTGCCGCCATCCTTGCCCTTGGGCTCCGGCTTCTGCGCCACCAGCCTTTTCGGAGCCGGCTTTTTCGCCACGGCCTTGCTCGGCTTGGGTGCGTCTTCCGGCTCTTCCTTCTTCGGCGTCACCGGCGCCTCATCGGCGAGCGTTTCGAGCTTCAGGCCGGTCTCGCCGGTCTCCTTCTTCTCAACGGTGACACGCACCGTGCCACCCTTCTTGAGCTTGCCGAACAGCACTTCGTCGGCCAGAGGCTTCTTGATGTGCTCCTGGATGACACGGCCAAGCGGTCGCGCACCCATGCGCTCATCGTAGCCCTTGTCGGCCAGCCAGGCGATCGCATCGGGCGACAGGTCGAAGGTGACGCCACGCTCGGAGAGCTGGGCCTCGAGCTGCATGACGAACTTCTGCACCACCTGATGGATGACCGGCACCGGCAGCGAGCCGAACGGGATGATCGCATCGAGACGGTTGCGGAACTCCGGCGTGAACAGCCGGTTGATCG
>JBDSLV010000479.1:0-6371 GCA_039916205.1 Mesorhizobium sp.
TTATGAACGATAATGTTGCATTATCGTTCGTTTTGGAAATGGGTGCCTGAAATGGCCTCAGTGGCTCGTTTTTCATCGCCGGACGCCCCCTTTCGGCGTCAGGATCGACGAGAATTCGCGTTCTTGCGCGGATCGGGTTCGCGTTGGGGGCCGTCCCACAGCGCGACGGCCTCTCATGCGAGTACGGTGACGGTTTAGGTGCGTATCTCCCCACCGACGCTTTCAACCCTACGGATGCAAACCTGGCGCCGGCCGGTAGAAGATCACCCCCACCGACGGAACAAGCTGGCTGAGGTAATCGAAATCTCCAACATTGCCCGTCAGGACCGTCGCTCCCAAAAGACCGGCTTGGTGAAAGATCAGCGCATCGTTGAGGAAGCGGCGTTCGTGCCCCTCCCCTTTCGGCAGATGGCTCAGTCGGAACAACAGGCCGGCAAGCATGCCGGCGCGTCCCCAGGCGGTGGCGTCTGGTGCATGCAGCCGGTGCGCGGGGATATCCTCGATCGTGTCCGCAACCACTTTCAGGACCGGCTTCGTCGTCGGGTGCGCCGGGTCGAGCCGGCCGAACACGTGGCTGAGCTCGGCAAGACAAACGGCGGAGTGGTGGCAAAGCCGATAGGTTAGAAGGTCATCGACCACTTCGGGCGTGCGTCCCTGCAGGACATCCAGATAGACGCTGGTGTCGAGAAGCAGGGTACCACCGACAGGCGGCTGGTCCCCTGCCCAGGACAGAGCGGAATCCGGCCGCCGTTCCAGCCCTCCGGTACGCCGCTGTGGCTTGAGGGAACGCAGCGCGCTCCCTAGATCAAACGCCAAGATCAATGTCCGCGGGGATGCTGCCCTTGCGGCCGACGAGCCGGGCGCCAAAATCGTCCTCGATGGCAAGCCGCGACAAGGCGAGCTCAAGCAGCTCGGTGTCGGAGGTCACATGCGCGCGCTTCTTTGCCGCCTCGATCAGTTCCGACGGCACCCTGCCGGAAAGGCGTGTGTTCTTGGCCGCGCCAAGCAGGCCGACCGCCCTCGCCTGCTCAAGCACGAGGCGGTTCCGGGTGTGGGCGATCCGCTCCTCGCTTGCATCTGCCGCTGCGCCGCGTATGGCCATCTTGTTGGGATCTCCATCTGTTGAACGGAATATAAAGAATGTTGAACATGAAAGCAAGGAGAGACCACCTCCTAAGAGGTCATCACTGAATAGGACAGGCCTGCTCCCGGTGATGCGATACCCGGACCCGACGGGACGCAAATCTCGCAGCTATTCCGCCACGCAGCTCGCTGTGGACAATTCCGCGCTTTGGCAGCACCTTGGCCCAAGAATCGCAGTGCTGCGACATTAAAATGGACGAGACTTAATGGGCAATGCCCGCAACTTGATGGTTTCCGCCGCCGCAATCGACCCAGATGACCTGCCGGACATTGTCGACGTCGTCATGGAGATGGGGCGGCCGGATGAAGACCCCTCCCCTTCCCCGCCGGTCCTCGACCCGCTGCGGGCATCGTTGCCTACGCATCTCGAAAAGCTCGCCGACCGCGCGCGTGATTATGTCGAGGCAGCCAGTTCAGCAAACACCCGTCGCGCCTACGCCGCCGACTGGAAGCATTTTTCCGCTTGGTGCCGGCGCCAATCGTTCGATCCGCTGCCGCCAGATCCACAAGTTGTCGGCCTCTACATCACCGCCCAGGCCTCGGGATCGGAGCGGGTCAAAAAGTCGGTGTCGACGATCGAGCGCCGCCTGTCGTCGCTGACTTGGAATTATACGCAACGTGGCCAACCGCTAGACCGCAAGGACCGCCATATCGCAACCGTCCTTGCTGGCATCCGCAACAAACACGCCGCCCCTCCCCGACAAAAGGAGGCCGTCCTGCGCGACGATCTCATCGCCATGCTGGAGACGCTCGACCGTGGCACGCTGCGCGGCCTGCGTGACCGCGCCATGCTACTTTTGGGATTCGCAGGCGGCTTGCGCCGCTCCGAAATCGTCGGCCTTGATCTTGGTCGCGATCAAACGGAGGACGGTCGCGGCTGGATTGAATTTTTCCCGGACAAGGGCGTGCTGGTTACGTTGCGAGGCAAGACCGGCTGGCGCGAGGTCGAAATTGGTCGCGGTTCGTCCGACGCCACCTGCCCGGTCGTCGCCCTGCAGACCTGGCTGAAGCTGGCCCGTATCGCGCATGGCCCCCTCTTCCGCCGCGTCACCGGTCAGGGCAAAGCGGTGGGGGCCGAGCGGCTGAACGATCAGGAGGTGGCGCGGCTGGTCAAACGCGCGGCCTTGGCCGCCGGCCTGCGCGGGGATCTTTCCGAGGACGAGCGCGGCCAAAAGTTTTCTGGCCATTCGCTGCGCGCTGGCCTCGCCTCCTCAGCCGAGGTCGACGAGCGTTATGTGCAAAAGCAGCTTGGTCACGCCTCGGCGGAGATGACTCGCAAGTACCAACGCCGGCGTGACCGTTTTCGGGTCAATCTGACCAAGGCGTCCGGTCTCTGAAAAACTCCCTATCAGGCCGCTGCGCGACGGTAGCTAGTTTTCGTCTGGTCAGCGAAATCGACCCACCATTCGTCCTGACACTTGGCATTTATCGTGGTGGCTGATGAGCGCTGCCCCCTCAGCTATCAGCTGACACGTTTCGCTTAGCTTCTTCAAGGGAACGAAAGATGACATGGCTGATTTGCAACATCCGGTCAGTATGTGGTCGCGTTTCATCTGCAGATATTCGTCAAAAGCTCAATCTCGTGATCACTTGCCAGGCTGTGGCAGCGGTGCGGGTTGTACAGGTACCCCGTTAAGAACTGCATGACCCCTAGGGAAGCAAGGGTTTGTCCGCAGACAAAATCAGCGAATTGTATAGCATATTCAGTTGTATGAGGAGTGATGCGATCTCGTCCCTAGACCGTTAAGCTTTTGTTAACTTTAAATTTCTTGCCCGGGCGAACGAATCGGACATAATGACGGTTGGTTGGCGCCTTTACGTCAAAAATCGTTTTTAGAGAGTCTTGATCGAATGAACGTGAGTTCGCCCGTTCCTACGAAAATCCCGCTGCTGTTCGAGAAAAGCATCCTCGATCAGGGCGACCAGATATCGAAGAAGTTGCACCTGCTTTCGATGCAGCGCTTCCCTCCCCACGCAAAGAAGAATCTTCGTTCGTTTTCGCTGGCGGAGGTTGCCGCCTACCTGGGGGTTTCTCAGAGCCATCTGAAGAAACTGCATCTGGAAGGAAAGGGACCGGTGCCTGAAACCTCGACGTCGGGCAGGCGCTCGTACAGTGCTGAGCAGATGCTTGAGCTGCGCCAGTATCTCGACCAGTACGGCCGATCTGACGCCCGCATGTATGTTCCCCATCGGCGGCCGAGCGAGAAGCTTCAGATTTTAGCTGTGGTAAATTTCAAGGGCGGCAGCGGGAAGACCACTACCGCAGCCCACCTCGCCCAGTATCTTGCGCTTACCGGCCACCGTGTCCTAGCTGTTGACCTCGATCCGCAGGCGTCGCTTTCTTCGTTGCATGGGTTCCAACCTGAACTCGATCAGACGAAATCGCTTTACGACGCGATTCGTTATGACAATGAGAAGGTGCCTCTCTCGGAAATCATCAAGCCGACGAATTTCCCAGGCTTGGATATCGTCCCTGCTAACCTAGAGCTGCAGGAATTCGAATACGACACGCCTCTAGCAATGACGGACAAGTCTTCGAATGTGGGCAGGGCGTTTTTCACGCGCATCTCGACGGCATTGATGGAGGTCGACGATCGCTACGATGTCATAGTTATCGATTGTCCGCCGCAGCTTGGCTATCTGACGATCACCGCACTGACCGCTGCGACCTCAGTGTTGATCACGATCCATCCACAGATGCTCGATGTGATGAGCATGGGCCAGTTTCTACTGATGCTCGGGAACATCCTGGAGCCGATCAGGGCGGCTGGTGCGGAGGTGAATCTGGAGTGGTATCGCTATCTTGTTACCCGATTCGAACCCACGGATCAGCCGCAAGCGCAGATGGTGGCATTCCTGCATACGCTGTTCGGCGAATTCATCCTCAAGAACCAGATGCTGAAATCAACGGCGATTTCCGATGCGGGGATTACCAAGCAGACCCTCTACGAAGTCGAAAAGAATGCGATGACCCGGTCCACATACGAGCGGGCAATGGAAGCCTTGGACGTCGTTAATGGCGAAATCGTAGCTTTGATTCATGAAGCATGGGGGCGTTGACTTGTCTGCTGACAAAAGTACGCCTTTTCCAAATGTATTCAACGGCCTACGATGCCTGGAGGTAGAATATGGCACGTAAGAATCTTCTTTCAGGCCTCGTAGAAGCGGAAGCCGGCGAGCGGGAGTCATCTGCCGCAGCTGCGGCATATCCGATCCGCGGAGCGTCAAAATCCATGATCCGCTCGGTCAACGAGTTGGCAAAGCAAGCGGATGCGTATCTTGAGGGCGAGCATGTCGTGGAACTCGACCCCAGCGCAGTCGACGGCTCGTTCGTTTCCGACCGCATGGGCGACGACCAGGAGCAGTACCAAGAGCTGCTGGAAGCGATTCGGGAAAGGGGGCAGGATTCTCCCATACTTGTCCGTCCGCATCCGGGCTCCGACGGCCGCTACATGATTGTCTTCGGCCATCGCAGAGTCCGGGTCGCTCGTGAGCTTGGACGGAAGGTGAGGGCGGTCGTCAAGGAGATCGACGACAGGACCCATGTGATTGCCCAGGGTCAGGAGAATTCCGCTCGTGCAAATCTTAGCTTCATCGAGAAGGCGATGTTCGCAAAGCGTCTTGAGGATTTGGGGTACGACAGAGATGTGATCTCGTCAGCATTGGCCTCGAACGCCGCTGCGGTATCAAAGATGGTATCAGTCGTCACAAGACTTCCGGCGTCTGTGATCGGCAAGATAGGATCCGCTCCGTCTGTGGGCCGCGAGCGGTGGGTTGAGCTGTCTCTGCTCGCCGGCAAGAAATTCGATATGGTTAATGCAATCTTGTCCGAACCAGAATTCGGTGAGTTGGAAAGCAACGAACGCTTCGAAAGGCTGCTAGGAGCCCTGAATGCGAAGGGGAAGCCGGTTCGCAAGCTAGCTGTGAAGTCCCAAGCACAATCCTGGGTCCCGGAGGACAAATCAGTTAGCGTTAGCGTCAAAAAGGCAGGCAAGGCCATCACGATCGCCGTGAAGGAGATGGACGGCAGCCGCTTTGGTACGTGGATTTCCGATAATCTGGGCAACCTCTATGAGGCGTTCAGAAAGTCGGAGAAGACATCAACAGGAGACTGAACCGCAAAAGAAAAAGGCCCCCGAACGTCACCGTCGCGGAAGCCCTTCTCGTCTGTCGCAAGCTGAGAATCGCATTTCCCCGAATCACTGTCAAGAGTCATGGGCGTCGTTTTGGCGAGCAGATTTCTTTTGCCTAATAGAGGGTGAAAGAAAATGGAGACGGGTATTGCAACGACGCCCTTTGGGCGGCGGCCGATGTCGCTTGCCATGCTGGCAGCGCAAAACGATTCACGTGAAATTCCCAAGGGCAGGGTCGTCGACAAGTGGCAGATTTACCGCAACCTCTGCGAGGGTAAGAGCATCGTTGGCATCGGCGATCGCGCTTTGGCCGTGCTGAATGCGTTGCTGTCATTCTATCCTGACAGCGAATTGAGTGAGGAAAACGACCTCATCGTCTTTCCCTCGAACGCACAGCTGTCGCTCAGGGCGCACGGAATGCCCGAGCCCACAGTCAGGCGGCATCTGGCGGCTCTTGTGGGCTGCGGGCTGATCATCCGTCGGGATAGCCCGAACGGCAAGCGCTACGCCCGCAAGGGCAGAGGAGGGGAGATCGAGGAAGCATTCGGCTTCTCCCTGGCGCCGCTGCTGGCCCGTGCTTACGAATTCCAGGCGGCGGCCGAGCGTGTTCGTGCCGACAACCGGGCGCTCAGGCTAATGCGCGAGCGGATCACCTTGTACCGCCGTGACATCCACAAGCTGATAGAGGCGGCCCTTGACGAAGATGTCCCAGGCGACTGGGGAGGCCTGTGGAAGCGTTTCCGCCGCGTTGTGGAGGCAATTCCGCGCCGAGCTTGCATTGCCGAGCTCGAGCCTATCGTTGCCGATCTGGCCGCGTTGCGTGACGATGTGGATAAGCTGCTGGAAATTCATATGAAATCCACGAATCCGAGCGGCAATGACTCTCAAACCGAGCGGCAGCAATCTGATTCAAATACCGACTCTATTTTTGAATTTGAACCTGCTTTAGAAAAAAGCGGGGCGACGGCCGAGCCCAGGACGAGAACCGCAGAGGCGCCGAAAACATACCCGCTGGGGATGGTGCTGAAGGCCTGCCCCGAAATTGCGGATTATGCCGTCGACGGGATCGGCAATTGGCGCGATCTCATGATTACC
>JBDSLV010000480.1:0-7026 GCA_039916205.1 Mesorhizobium sp.
GCCGATGCTCTCCAACTGGCAGAATTACGAGGCCTGGCAAGAGGCCGGCGGGCTCGATGCAACCGCACGCGCGACGCGGCTGTGGAAGAAAGCACTGGAGGATTATGTCGAACCGGTCATGGACATCGCCATACGCGAAGAGCTTGAGGCCTATATGGCCAAGCGGCGCGAGGCGATCGGGCAGGGTGAGCCGTGACAGGTAGCATTCCGTCCAGCACCCCTCATCCGTCTTGGCGCTTCGCGCCAATCCACCTTCTCCCACAAGGGGAGAAGGTCAGGCGCGCTCTTCCTTCTCCCCTTGTGGGAGAAGGTGGCCGAGCGAAGCTCGGTCGGATGAGGGGTGCTGGACGGAGCGCGACATTAATCCGATCCGCTTTCGCTCAGAATCCGAAAATCCATCCAACTCCCTGACATCAGAGAAGAAATCCCATGAAATCGCATGCAAAGGTCGTGGTCATTGGCGGCGGTGTCGTCGGTTGCTCCGTGCTGTTCCATCTCGCCCGTCACGGCTGGACCGACGTCGTGCTTTTGGAGCGCGATGAGCTGACGTCCGGCTCCACCTGGCACGCGGCCGGCGGCATGCACACGATCAATGGCGATCCCAACGTCGCCAAGCTGCAGAAATACACGATCTCGCTCTACAAGGAGATCGAGGAACTCTCCGGCCAGGCCACCGGCGTGCATCTGACCGGCGGTGTGCTTTTGGCAGCGACCGAGGCACGGCTCGACTGGCTGCGCGGCGTCGTCGCCAAGGGCCGTTACCTCGGCATCGAGCTTGAGGAAATCTCCGCCAACGAAGCAGCCGAACTGATGCCGTTGCTTGATCCCAAGCAATTCGTCGGCGCGGTGCGCAACAAGGAGGATGGTCATCTCGACCCTTCCGGCGTCACCCACGCCTACGCCAAGGCGGCGCGCAAGCTCGGCGCTGAAGTCGAGCGCTTCACCAAGGTCGAGGACATTGTGCGGCGCGCTGATGGGATGTGGCGGGTCATCACCAACAAGGGCGAGGTGGTTTGCGAGCATGTCGTCAATGCCGGCGGCCTGTGGGCGCGCGAGGTTGGCCGCATGGTCGGACTGGAGCTGCCGATCCTTGCCATGGAGCACATGTACCTGATCACCGAGGACATGCCCGAAGTCGCCGCCTGGAACCAGAAGACCGGCACCGAGATCATCCATGCGGTCGATTTCGATGGCGAGCTCTATCTGCGCCAGGAACGCGGCGGCATGCTGATGGGCACTTATGAAAAGGCCAACAAGCCGTGGTCCGAGTACCAGACGCCGTGGAATTTCGGCCATGAATTGCTGGAACCCGACATCGACCGCATTGCACCGTCGCTGGAGGTTGGCTTCCGGCATTTCCCGGCCTTCCAGAACACCGGCATCAAGCAGATCATCAACGGCCCCTTCACCTTCGCGCCTGACGGCAACCCGCTGGTCGGCCCGGTGCGCGGCCTGCCGGGCTTCTGGGTGGCGTGCGGCGTCATGGCCGGTTTCAGCCAGGGCGGCGGCGTCGGGTTAGCGCTGTCGAACTGGATGATCGAGGGCGATCCCGGCGCCGACATATGGGCCATGGATGTCGCGCGCTACGGCGACTGGGCGACGATGGCCTATACCAACGCCAAGGTGCGCGAGAATTATTCGAGGCGGTTTTCAATCCGTTTCCCCAATGAGGAACTGCCTGCCGGGCGGCCGCTCAAGACGACACCGGTCTATGACCTTTTGTCGGCCAAGGGCGCGCAATGGGGCGTGGCCTATGGGCTGGAAGTGCCGCTGTGGTACGCGCCGGAGGGCGTGAAAGACGAGTTCTCCTGGCGGCGTTCGAGCGACTTTACCCATGTCGCCAAGGAAGTTGGCGCCGTGCGTGACGGCGTCGGCCTTGCGGAGATTTCGAGCTTCGCCAAGTACAAGGTGACGGGTGAGGGCGCCGCCGCGTGGCTCGACCGGATGCTTGCCTGCAAATTGCCGAAGCCAGGCCGCATGACGCTGGCGCCGATGCTGAAGGAAGACGGCCGGCTGATCGGTGATTTCACCCTCGCCAATCTGGGCGACGAGGGCTGGTTTCTGGCCGGTTCGGGCATTGCCGAGCAATATCATATGCGGTGGTTCGAAAAGCATCTGCCCAATGATGGTTCGGTTCTCCTCGATGCCCTTGGAGCGAAGCTCACCGGCCTGTCGATTGCCGGACCAAGGGCGCGTGACGTGCTGGCCAAGGTGACACGTTCAGACGTCTCGAACGCGGCGTTTCCCTTCATGGCCATAGGCCGGATGGACGTCAGCATGGCGCCATGCCTGGTCGGTCGCGTCAGCTACACCGGCGATCTCGGCTACGAGATCTGGGTGGCGCCGGAATACCAGCGTGCCGCGTTCCAGGCGCTGATGGCGGCGGGCGAAGAGTTCGGCATCGGGCTGTTCGGCTCGCGGGCGTTGAATGCGCTGCGGCTGGAGAAGAATTACGGTTCATGGGGGCGGGAATACCGGCCGATCTACGGGCCGCTCGAAGCCGGGCTCGATCGCTTTGTCGCCTATGGCAAGGAGGCCGGCTTCATCGGCAAGGAAGCGGCTTTGGCCGAGCGCAGCCAAGGCGGCAAGTTGCGCCTGCGCGCCTTTGTCGTTGATGCAGACGACGCCGACATGATTGGCGACGAACCGATCTGGTTCGGCGGCGCGGTGCGCGGCTGGGTCACCTCGGGCGGCTACGCGCATCATTCGAAGAAATCCGTCGCCATCGGCTATGTGCCAAAGGAGATCGCTGACGAGAGCGACGGCTTCGAGATCGAGCTTCTCGGTAAGCGTCATGCCGCGCGCATGCAGCCGGCACCACTGTTCGATGCCAATTTCGAGCGTATGCGCGGCTGAGGGTCTAGGGCGCGCCTGAAGGTCAGGCGTCGCGGCGGTTGTCCAGCGCGAAGGCGCCGGCGCCGGCAAACACCAGATAGAGGAAGATGAAGCAGAAGGAGATCGCCGCATCGCCGCTGTTGTTGACCGGGAAGAAGTCGCGCGGGTAGTGCGCCATGAAATAGGCAATCGCCATCTCGCCGGCCAACAGAAACGCGACCGGCCGGGTGAACAGGCCGAGCGCCAGCAGGATGCCGCCGGCGAATTCAAGGATGCCGGCTGTCGTCGTCAGTCCGTTAAGAGCGCCAGGATGGGCGCTGACGGGAAAATTGAACAGTTTTTGCGAGCCGTGTTCGATGAACTGCAAAGCGGTCACGATGCGCAGCACGCCGAGCGCCAGCGGCTGGTATTGGGAAAGGCCGTCGAAAAGCTTCATCCGAAACTCCATTTTACCCTCCCGGTTCGGCCATAGATGATCGTTCGGTGGTGGACCATTCACTTCCCGCGGCCTGCCATCAACAATCGGTGATTGCCAACGCATTCGCCTCTGGCGTTCTCATATTTTCTCGTTATAGTTGCATAAAGATGCAGCCACACCAATCATGCGGACTCCCTTTGCCATGAAAAAACTTGTCATTACGCTCTTCGCAATCCTTGCCGGTACCAGCTGCGCCATGGCCGACGACGCCGGCTGTTCCGCCTTCAAATGGCCGGTGGCACGCGAGCAGGCACTGTTTTCAGCGGCGCCCGCCGTGCAACCCGGCGCTGCCCTTGCGGTTGGACAGGCGGTGAATTTCGCGCTCGCGCCGGTCGACACGATCAGCTTTGCGATGCCGCCAGAACACGCCCCGGTTGCAGGTACTTTCGGTGCATTGGCAAGCGTGACCGTGCCGCCAGAAGGGCAGTTGCAGTTGAGCCTTTCGGATGAAGCATGGGTCGATGTGATCCAGGATGGCCACGCGATGAAGTCCGTGGGTTTCAGCAGGGTGAAAACCTGCCCCGGCATCCGCAAAAGCCTGCGGTTCAAGCTGTCGGCCGGTCAGGCAACGATCCAATTCAGTGGCGCGAACACTAGGGATCTCAAGGTGGCGGTGTTGGCGCCAGAACAGTCCGACGCCAACTAACGGCATGGCGTTGCCAGATTTTACCGCAACGGCGCCAGCAGCGCGAAATGCGCGCCTTGCGGGTCCTGGCACTGAACGATCCACTGACCGGTCGGCACCGCCATCGGACCCATGATGACCTTGCCGCCATTGTCGGCAACGCGCTTGGCCGCTGCATCAATGGCGTCGACATTGAAGTAGAACTGCCACACGGGGACCGGAAGCTGTGACGGCTTGTTCATGATGCCGCCGCCGGATTCCGGGCCGGCCTTGAAGGTCTGGTAGATGCCCATCTCGCCGATGTCGAAATCGCCGGCGCTGGTCCAGCCGAACTGGCTGGCATAGAAGTCGAAGGCCGCCTGCCGTTCCGACGCGAAGAGTTCGTGCCAGCCGACATGGCCCGGCGTGGTGGCCGGAAGGGTGGGCTGGTCGGGCCTGTTCGGCTGCAGGAACATGAACGTCGCGCCTTGTGGGTCCGCGACGACCGAGAAGCGGCCGACGCCAGGGATATCGTCGGGTTCGCGATGGACAGCGCCGCCGGCATCCCTAAGCGCTTTCGTCGAGGCGTCGGCGTCCTTAGTGTGGATATAGCCGACCCAGGCGGGCGGCATGCCCATCTTGGCGGCGTCCTCAGGCATCGTCATCAACCCGCCCACGCCACGCTCGCTCGAATTCACCACGATGTAGCGCGGCATGCCGGGCGCCTTGTCGAAGGGTTCCGCCTTCCAGCCGACCACGGCGGTGTAAAACGCCTCGGCTGCGTCGAGGTCGGTGGTCATCAATTCATACCAGAAGAAGGGCATTGGGGATTTTGGCATTGTCGGTCTCCTCACCGGTTCAGGTATCGATCGCAGTGCGATCCATCCAAGGACGATCCCGGGGACAGGAATCCGACAACTGGACCAGAAAATAACGATGGCAAAGGCCAGGCGTTCCAGGACTTGCGTGCCTTGCGGCTTTCGGTTCTCCTGAAGGCGGGAGAGGGGTCGCCATTCGCATGCGCCAGATGTCGCTTACTTCGGAGCTTGTCGCGCTCTGTCATCGTGACGAGCCCGATCCCGGTCCGGATCCAAAATGGACCGAGCTTTCCGACGACGACTACAGAATGATCGCTTCGCGGCTGGCTGGAGAGGCGGACGAAGGGCCGCTTTGGGTCTTTGCTTACGGCTCGCTGATCTGGAAGCCGGCCTTCGAAGCCGTCGAACAGCAACGCGCCACCGCTTTCGGCTGGCATCGATCGTTCTGCCTCGACATGGTGCGCTGGCGCGGCAGCGCGGAACAGCCAGGGCTGATGATGGCGCTGGAACGCGGCGGCCGCTGTGATGGCGTCATCTACCGGTTGCCGGAGGAAGACAGGGCGATGCAGATCGAAGCGCTGCTGCGGCGCGAGATCAGCGATCATGAAAGCGTCGGCTCGGTCCGGTGGGTTCCCGTGCATACGGCGCAAGGCAAGCTTCGAGCCTTGTGCTTCTGGGTCGGCGTGTCGGGCGAGGGCACTTCCCTCAACTTGCCACTGGAAGCGGTGGCAAGGGTGCTGGCGCGGGCCTGCGGCCATGTCGGCTCAGGTGCTGAATATCTCTACAACACCGTGCTCCACCTGGAGGAGTTCGGCATTCGCGACCGCAATCTGTGGCGGCTGCAGCAACTGGTCGCCGAGGAGATCAGGTCGATCCATGGCGACCAACGCGGTTCTGCCCCAGGGGCAGGGCTGCCCATAACATGAGTAAAAGTATCACATTTTTATCGATGCTTTTCAATGGCTTATGCCAAAAATTGACCAATTGATAAAAAAATAAAACGTGCTAGCCTTCCCCAAAACGAAAACATGGGGAACTGACGATGCCAGAAGGCCAGTATAGGGAAGGCATTGCCGGCGGACGGCTCTCGGCTGAACAATATTCCGACAATTTCGCCGACCTGCACCCGCCGCTCGACCATCACGAGGCGTTGGTCGAATCCGACCGCTGCTATTTCTGCTATGATGCGCCGTGCATGAATGCGTGCCCGACCTCGATCGACATTCCGCTGTTCATTCGCCAGATATCGACCGGCAATCCGATCGGTTCGGCCAAGACGATTTTCGACCAGAACATCCTGGGCGGCATGTGCGCCCGCGTCTGCCCGACCGAGACGCTGTGCGAGGAGGTTTGCGTACGCGAGGTAGCGGAAGGCAAGCCGGTGCAGATCGGACGCCTGCAGCGCTACGCCACCGATGTGGCGATGGCCGAAGAGAAGCAGTTCTACAAGCGCGCGGACTCGACCGGCAAATCGGTTGCCGTCGTCGGCGCCGGGCCGGCCGGCCTTGCCGCCGCGCATCGGCTCGCCCTCCATGGCCATGAGGTCACGGTGCTGGAAGCCCGCCCGAAGGCCGGCGGCCTCAATGAATATGGCATCGCCGCCTACAAGAGCGTCGACAATTTCGCCCAGGCCGAGGTCGATTATGTCACCTCGATCGGCGGCATCGACATCCAGAACGGCAAGGCGCTTGGCCGCGACTACCAATTGTCGGACCTGATGCGCAATTATGACGCCGTGTTCCTTGGCATGGGCCTTGGCGGCGTCAATGCGCTGCGCACCGACGGCGAGGACGCGGATGGTGTCACCAACGCGGTGGAATTCATCTCGGAACTGCGCCAGGCCAGCGATCTCGCGAGCCTGCCGGTTGGACGCCGTGTCGTCGTCATCGGCGGCGGCATGACGGCGATCGATGCCGCTGTTCAATCGAAGCTGCTCGGCGCCGAGGAGGTGACGATCTGCTACCGGCGTGGCCAGGAGCACATGAACGCGTCCGAATTCGAACAAGACCTGGCCGCCGCCAACGGCGTGACCATCCGCCACTGGCTGCGGCCGAAGCGCGTCATCGCCGAAGGCGGCAAAGTGTCGGCCATCGAACTTGAGTACACCGCGATGAAGGGTGACAAGCTTGCCGGCACCGGCGAGGCGCTAACGCTGGTCGCCGACCAGGTGTTCAAGGCGATCGGCCAGAGTTTTGTGCCGGCCGCGCTCAACGGCAGCGGTGCATCGATCGACCTCGAAGCCGGCCGCATCAAGGTCGACGCCGAGGGCCGCACCTCGCTCGCCAATGTCT
>JBDSLV010000481.1:0-4995 GCA_039916205.1 Mesorhizobium sp.
CGGAGGTATCGCAGCATAGGGGTCGAACAAGATCTGCTTTCCCAGGCACGCCAAGACCCAACGAAGCATGAACGTCAAGCTGCGCGAAGTCGGCGCGCGGGCAATCTGAGCAACCGGAAGCCTTCGGGCATTTGATGCTGGGTATCCCAGGTATAGATGCCTGTAAGGTTGATGTGTTCCCAACTGAGCGGCGAGATGTGCTTCAACAGCGATTCTGGAATGTTCCATCCCGCTCGTTTGAGCTGCACGACAGCACGGTGTGTTTCGGCGTGGAATAAGGGCTCTGACTCACTTTTGATGACATTCGGGTTTGGTTGGTACCGATTTCAGACAGAGGAATCAGTGCTATGGGCCAGACCCTCCGACCATCGACCCTCGTCCCTCGCGGCTTTGTGGTCGATGATGCGGCCAGTGGCGCCGACGAGACGCTAATCACGGTCCGTCCTTTAAGCATGACGAGCGCCTGTCCGGGCTGTGGAACGAGATCGGTACGGATCCACCGTCGGTATCCGCAGCGCTTGGCGGATCTGCCCATGGCGGGCAAGCCTGTTCTGCTGGTCGTAATGGTACGCCGGTTCCACTGCGACGCGGTGCTTTGCGGGCGGCGAATCTTTGCCGAGCGCTTTGACGAGGACGTCCTCGCGCCATGGGCCCGACGAACCGCTCGCCTCGATGACATCGTCCATCATCTTGGGCTTGTTCTCGGCGGGCGTCCGGCAGCGAGCTTCGCCCAGAGGCTGATGCTGCCGGTGAGCAACGACACCCTGCTGCGTGTCGTGCGGCGGCGCGGCAGCCCGCGTTTTGTTCCGCCGACCATCATCGGGATCGACGACTGGGCTTGGCGACGCAACCAACGCTATGGGACCATCATCTGCGACCTGGAGCGACGCAAGACCATCGCATTGCTGCCTGACCGGGAGCCAGCGACGGCCCAGGCCTGGCTCTCCGATCAGCCTCAGATCAGCATTGTCGCGCGCGACCGCGGCGGCGGCTACGCGATGGCTGCAGCCAAGGCGCTGCCGAAGGCGACCCAGGTGGCCGACCGTTGGCACTTGATGGAGAACGCCAGCCGCGCCTTCCTCGACGCCGTGCGCAAATCCATGCGCCAGATTCGGACCGCGATCGGCGCCACCACGATCAATCCCGACCTGCTCACCGCCGCCGAGCGCATCCAATATGAGGGATATCTTCACCGCGAAGACACCAACGCCGCCATTCTCGGCCTGGCCAAGGCCGGAGTGACGATCAAAGAGATCGTTCGCCGGACCGGGTACAGCCGCGGCCTGGTTCGTCGCGTGCTGCGTGGTCAACGCTCGGATGTCTTCCGCGTCCGCGAGAGCTCGCTCGAACTGTACCTGCCATGGCTTGACGCCCAGTGGTCGGCCGGACAGCGGAACGGCGCCGAGCTGTGGCGACGGCTCGCGGTCCAAGGGTTCCGCGGCAGCCTTCGGGTTGTCACCGAGTGGACCACGCGCCGTCGGAAGGCGGAAAAGGTCGACGGCGCCGCCTTGAGCCGGGCGCCCTCGGCGCGGACCGTTGCGCGGCTTATGACCATCGGTCGCGATAACCTCTCCAAGTCCGAAACCGTCATTGTCGCGGCGATAGAGGGCGGCGTGCCCCAGCTGGTAGACGCCAGGGAAATCATCGCCGCCTTCCAGGCCATGATCCGCAAGAAGTCTCTCGTCGATCTTGAGCCATGGCTGGAGCAAGCTCGATCCGGCCTAGTCGCCCCCTTCGCCAACGGCGTCGTCAAGGACCGAGCGGCCGTGAGCGCGGCGATTACATCTCCCTGGTCCAATGGCCAAACCGAGGGGCAGATTACCAAACTCAAACTCGTGAAACGCCAAATGTACGGCCGAGGAAAGCTCGACCTACTTCAGGCCCGGGTCATTGGCGCTGCGTAGCAGTAGTCACCACCAAAGTTGCGTCAGTGGCCTGCTGCCGGTTTTTCGGACACGAGGTTAAGCTAACATAGCTTGTTCCTCGAACTCCACGGGGCTCAGATAGCCCAGCGTCGAGTGCCTCCGCCGAGGATTGTAGAAGCGCTCGATGTAGTCGAACACATCCGCCCTGGCGGCATCTCTCGTCCTGTAGACCTTGCGGGCTGTGCGTTCGGTTTTCAACGACGAGAAGAAGCTCTCCATCGCAGCATTGTCCCAGACATTGCCCGACCGGCTCATCGAACACGTAATGCCGTGGTCGGCCATCAGGCGCTGGAACTGCTCGCTCGTATATTGCGATCCCTGGTCGGAATGATGCA
Organism: Mesorhizobium sp.; assembly: GCA_039916205.1. Classification (GTDB taxonomy): domain Bacteria; phylum Pseudomonadota; class Alphaproteobacteria; order Rhizobiales; family Rhizobiaceae; genus Mesorhizobium. The sequence continues at coordinate 2,261 of JBDSLV010000481.1, forward strand.
GCAGGCTGTCGGGCTTGCCCCGGCGCCAGAGCGCAATGATGAGCGCATCGGTTACGAGTTGGGCTGTCATCTCGGCCTTCATCGCCAGCCGCCGACCCGCCGAGAGAAGAGGTCGACCACGGCGGCAACATAGAGCCAACCTTCTGCGGTCCAGATGTAGGTCAAGTCGGCGATCCATTCTGGTTCGGTGCCGATGCCTCGAAAGCGTGGTCGAGGAGATTGTCCGACACTGTCGCTCGCTCGCCCCTATCCTTCGGCCGCTAGTCAAAATGTTTGGGCCGGAGCCGCAGCTGCTGATCGCAGGATTTCCGAGCGAACTAAGGCTCTCGCTGCCTACTTATGAGGGTGAGACAGACTTGGTAGGTCCGTGACCATGGGGCAACAGCGCTACGATCTCCGCAAAGAATGCGATGGGACCTGGACTGTTTTCGACGTGTTCACGGGACAGCCCGCCGGACCCGCGGGGCAACCTGCGGTCGGCTTGGATATGGACTGGGCTGATCATCTTGTAGACCTGCTGAACGTCCAAGACGTGAAGCGCCGCGTGTCCCGAGGGGATATGACGAACTGACAGAAATGTCTGGAAGGTCCCGGTCGCGTAACCCCTCTAGAAATTCCCAAATTTAGTGATATGAATCCCAAATCTTTGGTGCTTTTGGGCCGCATACTATGGACCTCTCTCGCCCCGTTGATCCCACCGCTCTGAACGTCCAAGACCTCCTCACCTCGATTTTTCCCGAGGCACGGAATGGTAACATCATTTCAGTCAAAGCAGGCATACAAGCCTTTCGCAGGATCGCCCCTGACTGGCACGAGTCCGATGACGCTCTTACAGAACGAATTGTTAGGCAGGCGGCCTACTGGTCTTGTGCGGTACAGTTCGATAATCGCGATCCCGAAGAAACCGGTCGCCCCTAGGCACCATGGCGCTGCATTGGTTCTCCCCCGCTGTCACGGTGACCACTAACCGGCCAGATGACCAATCCATCTGTCACAACGTGCAAAGTGCGGTTGAGCATCTCCAGACGTGGACCAAGCGTGGCCCAAAATGGGCCTTGGCGATGCGCGTTTGTACAGCTGCTCTGGCCGGTGAGGCGACCGCGCAGGAGGCTCGAAAGGCCTTCCGATCTGCCGCTAAGGAAGAAGGGGTACTGCTTTTGCCAAAGGGAACTTCTAGTTGAGCACAGGCATATGCTCTCGATTGGCTGTCCATCGCCTTCCCGTCAGAAGTCGGGATGCGGAGCGGACATCTCCTGCGGCGGCAACAAGGTCGAGGAGCGGCTAAGAACTTCTTGAGCCAGCCCGGTGTGGCCCTAATGGGACCTTACGGTGCGCGCCTGCATGTCTCTGTCTGGCAGGTGAATGCGCCTAACGATGTTCGCAAGGCGTTCGTTGAGGTCGCCGCCGAAGAAGGCAAGGTTGTCGCTCGATTCGATTGGCGGGTGCGCAAGTTTCACGGTGCGAGCGGCGGAGCCACCAAGGGACTCTGCACACGGTATGGGCAGGCATGGGCGCATTACTTCCGAGGCCGCCGCTTGCCGTCAGGCGGTTGCCGCGTTGATAGCGGAGCTCAAGTTACAGCAGACGTGGCCGAATAGCAGTCGTAATGCAACGAGAAATTTAGGATAGCCTTCAGGATCTCGCGGAGAAGGTTGAGGAGGCGCTCGGCCGGCCAGTGCGGTGACGTCCACTCGGAACCTAAACCACCCAGCAGGGTTCATCGTCCGAAGAGGAGAAGAAGCCATGGAACCAAAATCAAGCCGCGACATGCCAGGTGCAAAACCTCGCAAGGACACAGACCGCGAGACGGGAGAGGCGGTCGTAAAAACACCTGACAAGACAAACGACTGGGATTGGGATCAGGTCCATGGTGACGGTCACACCGTCGGGATAAAGCCTGAAAAAGGCGTAGAGTCTAAATAGCGACACGCGATCCGTGACATGCTGCGCCGGCGACGCCCGCAGCCACCAGGCTGATTATCGCGGCCCTCATATTAGATGGCTCGGCCAGTTATGGACCATGCTCCAAATCGCGAACGCGATCATGGCTAGAATGACAACGTATTCTATCCAAAGTCGACGAGAGGGCATGTGTCTTAATTTTCATTTCTGGAGGACAGACGTCGACGCCGCGACACAGGGTGGCCTCTTTTTTCGTCAACGATGCCGCAAACCTTCCCGATATCGCAAGTTGATCTATGCTGGATGATCCCAGCACCACTCCAGAACTTCGCCCGTCAGCCCCACCCTGGCGGGCTTTTTCGTATTGAAGTGTGGCCGGCAAACCCTTGACATCGAAACGCTATGCAACAAGTTGGCATCGAGGGTTTAGCTATGGGATTCAAAATGAAGAAGATTTACGTCAAGCCGACGCTGATGAAGCGGGATCGGTTGTCCAATGTAACGGCGGAACAGCCTGTTTCATGGACGATGACAGCCTGACTTCCACAAATAACATCAATCAAAATCGAGTGGGTCACATGAAGAAGACATACGAGAAGCCTGGGCTGGCCAAGCGTCAACGTCTGTCCAGCGTAACTGCGGTTGCGGTCAATTCTCAGGGGAAGCCGATAGATCCACAATAGGGCTGGGCTCTGCGTATTAATCAATCTCCGCTGCCGAAAGGGGCAGGCTTTTGAATGGGACCCTTTCAAAGCGGGCAAGTTATTCCAGCGCCCGGTCTTCCCTCAACTGGGCGGACGAACAAAGGCCCGTCACTGCTTCCTCAGTGGCGG
>JBDSLV010000482.1:0-4373 GCA_039916205.1 Mesorhizobium sp.
GGCATCTCGGTGCCGGTCTCGGCGTGGTCGAGCTGACGGTGGCGCTGCACTATGTCTTCAACACGCCGGATGACCGGCTGATCTGGGATGTCGGCCATCAGGCCTATCCGCACAAGATCCTCACCGGACGCCGCGACCGCATCCGCACCTTGCGGCAGGAGGGTGGCTTGTCCGGCTTCACCCGCCGTGCCGAGAGCGAATACGATCCTTTCGGCGCCGCCCACTCCTCGACATCGATCTCAGCCGGCCTTGGCATGGCCGCAGCGCGCGATCTTTCCGGCGGACGCAACAATGTCATCGCCGTCATCGGTGATGGCGCCATGTCGGCTGGCATGGCCTATGAGGCGATGAACAATGCCGGTGCGCTGGATACCCGGCTGATCGTCATCCTCAACGACAATGACATGTGGATCGCGCCGCCGACCGGTGCGATGAGCGCCTATCTGGCGCGTCTCGCCTCGGGCAAGACCTATCTCGGCTTGCGTGATTTCGGCAAGAAGCTGACCTCTTATCTCGGCAAACGCGCCGACCGCGCCATCACCAGGGCGGTCGAGCATGCCCGCGGCTATGTCACCGGCGGCACGCTGTTCGAGGAATTGGGCTTCTACCACATCGGCCCGATCGACGGCCACAATCTGGAACATCTGATCCCGGTGCTGAAGAACGTTCGCGACAATGGCGAAGGCCCGGTGCTGATCCATGTCGTGACGCAGAAGGGCAAGGGTTACGCTCCGGCGGAAGCCGCTTCCGACAAATATCACGGCGTCAACAAGTTCGACGTCATCACCGGTGCGCAGGCCAAGGCGCCTGCAAATGCACCAGCCTACACCAAGGTCTTCGCCGAAAGCCTGATCCAGGAAGGCCGCGAGGACGATCGCATCGTCGCCGTCACCGCCGCCATGCCGAGCGGCACCGGCCTCGACCTCTTCGGCGAGGCATTCCCGTCGCGGACATTCGATGTCGGCATTGCCGAGCAGCATGCCGTAACCTTCGCCGCCGGCCTCGCCACCGAAGGCTACAAGCCGTTCGCGGCGATCTACTCGACCTTCCTGCAACGTGCCTATGACCAGGTCATGCACGACGTGGCGATCCAGAAACTGCCGGTGCGCTTTCCCATTGACCGCGCCGGCTTTGTCGGTGCCGATGGCGCCACCCATTGCGGCGCCTTCGACACGACGTTCCTGGCGACATTGCCGGGCTTCGTCGTCATGGCGGCGGCGGATGAAGCGGAGCTGCGCCACATGGTGCGCACTGCCGCAAGCTACGATGACGGCCCGATCGCCTTCCGCTATCCACGCGGCAATGGCGTCGGCGTCGACATGCCGGAGCGCGGCTCGGTTCTCGAAATCGGCAAGGGCCGCATCGTCAGGGAAGGCACCAAGGTGGCTTTGCTGTCTTTCGGCACGCGGCTGCAGGATTGCCTGATGGCCGCCGAGGAACTTGGCGCGGCCGGGCTTTCCACCACGGTCGCCGACGCTCGTTTCGCCAAGCCGCTGGATGAGGATCTCATCCGCCGGCTTGCCCGCTCGCATGAGGTTCTGGTTACCGTTGAGGAGGGCGCGGTCGGTGGCTTTGCCAGCCACGTGCTGCAATTCCTCGCCCATGAAGGGCTGCTGGAGAGCGGCCTGAAGGTGCGCCCGCTGGTGCTGCCCGACGCTTTCACTGACCACGCCAAGCCGGAAAAGATGTATGCCGATGCCGGGCTCGATACAGCCGGCATCGTGCGCACCGTATTCGTGGCACTGGGGCGCTCCGCCCAGGCACAGCGCGCCTGAATCAAAATCTCAAGCTGTTGAATCGGTTTGCCGGCAAGCAACCGTAACACATTGTTTACGCTTCTGTTTGGTGGTTTGCTTACCGTGTCTCTTGGCCGTTTTTCAACGGCGTCCTGCTAGATCATGATCAGGCAGGGAGATAAGGACAATGAGAACGCTTCTATGCGGCGCGGTGCTTTGTGCCGTCATCGCCGCGCCGGCCGCCGCCGAAACGCGCTATGACCGGAATTTAGAAAATGCCGTGAAAGGCATCGTCGCCAGCAAGATGGGCGATATTCGCGGCGGCTTCTCCTACAAGCAGACCCCGCAATTGGTGGTCGTACCGGAGGCCGTCACCGCGCCATCCGTCCCTGTCGAGCGTTCACGCAAGGAAGCGTCAGGCTATCTTGACGATGGTTTGGTGCCGGCCGTCGAGCGGCGGGTTTCCAGAACCATTTTTTGACGACGCTTGCCTAACGGCCCGGCTTTCGCCATGAAGGTCGATGAACTCCCCTCTGCCAGCCAGCACACGCCAGCGGCTCGACGACCTGCTCGTCCAGCGCGGCCTGTTTGCCAGCCGTTCCCGCGCCCGCGACGCGGTTGAACGCGGGACCGTGACTGTCGATGGCGAAGTCGCCCGCAAGCCTGGCCAGAATGTCTCGCCGAACTGTCTCATTGCCATGGACGACCCTGCGCAAGGCTACGTGTCCCGCGCGGCGTTGAAGCTCATCGGCGGCCTCGATCATTTCGGTCTCAATCCCGCCGGCTGTGAAGCGCTCGATATCGGCGCTTCGACCGGTGGTTTTACGCAGGTCCTGCTCGAGCGTGGCGTCGCCCACGTCACCGCAATCGATGTCGGCCATGGCCAGATGCATCCGACCGTCGGCGGTGATCCGCGCGTAACGGTTGTCGAGGGACTTAATGCCCGCGATCTCTCGGCCGCCGATCTGGCTGGCCGTGTTCCGGATTTCATTGTTTCCGACGTCAGCTTCATTTCGCTGAAATTGGCGCTGCCGCCGGCTCTCGCGCTGGCAAAGCGCGGTGCTGGCGCCGTGTTTCTGGTCAAGCCACAGTTTGAGGCCGGCCGTGAGGCTATCGGCAAGGGCGGCCTGCTGAAAGACCCTTATGACGCCGCCCGTGTCGCCGGCCTGCTGCAGGATTGGCTGGATGCCGTTCCGGGCTGGCGTTCGCTCGGACTGCACCTGTCGCCGATCGAGGGCGGCGACGGCAACCGCGAGTTTCTGCTCGGAGGGATCAAGGACCGATGAGCACACGTTTCACAATACGAAAACTGGGATCGCAGGGCGACGGCATCGCCGAGACTGAGACCGGTGATCTGTTCATCCCCTTCACGCTGCCTGGCGAAACGGTCACCGCCGCGCGTGAAAAAGACCGCGCGATGCTGATGGCGGTGCTGGAAGCTTCACCGCGGCGTATTGATCCCACATGCCGCCACTTCACTGAATGCGGCGGCTGTGCCCTCCAGCATCTCGAAGCCGAGGCCTATCGCCAGTGGAAACGCGGCAAGGTCGTGCATGCCTTGAAAGGCGTCGCCGCGGATGCGGATATTGCTGAGCTGGTCGCTTGCGCACCGCACACGCGCCGCCGTGTCGTACTTGCCGCCCGGCGGACGGATACGGGCATGCTGCTCGGCTTCCATCGCCACTTGTCTCCTGAGATCATCCCCATTGAGGAATGTCCGATCTCACTGCCCGAGATCGTCGCCGCGCTTGATCGACTGAAGGCACTCTGCGAGCTGATATGCGCCACGACCAGATCGTTCCGGTTGGCGGTCACGGTGACCGGTTCAGGGCTGGATATTGCCGCCTATGAGTCAGGCAAGCTCGGCGAGAACCAGCGTCGGGTCGCCTCCAACTTTGTCATGGCACAAGGGCTCGCCCGGCTTTCGATTGACGACGAGATCATCATCGAGCCGAAAAAGCCGGTGGTGATGTTCGGCGGCGTGGCCGTTGCCATTCCGCCGGGCGCGTTCCTGCAGGCAACCGAAGCCGCCGAACAGGCGATGGCCGATATCGTCATGACGCACCTCAAACGCGCCAAGAAGGTTACCGATCTTTTCGCCGGTTGCGGCAGCTTTGCGTTGCGGCTTGCGGCGAAGTCGGAGGTCCATGCGGTGGAGGGCGACGCGCCAGCCCTTTCGGCGCTGGACCGGGGCGCGCGTTTCGCCACTGGGCTGAAGCGGGTGACCGGCGAGCGCCGCGATCTGTTCCGCCGCCCGCTGACATTCAAGGAACTGAACGCTTTCGATGGTCTCGTGTTCGACCCGCCGCGCGCCGGCGCCGAGGATCAGTCGAAGCAGATCGCCCGCTCCGATGTCCCGTTTGTCGCTGCCGTGTCCTGCAACCCCGTGACGCTGGCCCGGGATCTGCGCATTCTGCTCGACGGCGGCTATGTCCTGAAAAGCGTGACGCCGATCGACCAGTTTCTATGGTCGTCGCATGTCGAGGCGGTTGCCTTGCTGGAGAAGCCGAAGCGAAGGCGTTAGGCCGCGTACGCGGCAAGTTGCTAGGCTTCGTGGACGCTTTCGTGGCCAGCCGAGTGCGCGGCTTTGATCAATTTGCGATCAAAAGTTGCAAATCCTGTGCAATGCGCCGACTT
>JBDSLV010000483.1:0-9084 GCA_039916205.1 Mesorhizobium sp.
GTCCACGCAAACCCTATGCGCCGCGTGGCGACCGCCCAGTGGCGGCCGACGGTGAACGCAAGCCTTACGAAAAGCGCGAAGGACCGCGCAAGCCTTACGCACCGCGCGGGGATCGCCCGGTGGCAGCTGATGGCGAGCGGCCGAAGCGTGATTTCAAGCCACGCACAGACCGTCCAGGTGCCGCTGACAGCCAAAAGCGCTTCGATCGCCCCAAGCGCGATTTTGCCGATCGTGCACCACGCGACTCCAGCGATCGGCCAAAACGGGACTTCGCGGATCGTCCCAAGCGCGATTTCAGCAGCGATCGGCCTCCGGCGTCGGGTGGCGGCTTCAAGCCGCGAGCACGTCCAGCCGAGGCGGCGGAAGAAGCCGGCGAGCGTATTGCCAAGCGGCTGGCTCGTGCCGGCCTCGCGTCGCGTCGCGACGCCGAGGAGCTGATCGCGGCAGGCCGCGTCAAGGTCAACGGCCGGGCTCTGTCCTCTCCGGCCTTCAACGTCATGCCTGGCGACATCATTCATCTCGACGGCATGGAAATCCCGCCGATCGAGCGGACACGGCTGTTCCTGTTCCACAAGCCTGCCGGTGTCGTCACCACCAACCGTGATCCCGAGGGCCGAAAGACCGTCTTCGACGTGCTGCCGACCGATCTGCCCAGGCTGATGACCATCGGGCGGCTCGACATCAACACCGAAGGCCTGCTGCTGCTCACCAATGATGGCGGCCTGTCGCGCGTGCTCGAACTGCCCGCCACTGGCTGGCTGCGGCGCTACCGCGTGCGCGTCCATGGCAAGGTCGAGGAAAGCGCGCTGGCCGGCCTGCGTGAAGGCATTGCCGTCGACGGCGTTTTCTATGGCGCCATCGAGGCAACGCTCGACCGCGAGCAGGGCTCCAATGCCTGGCTGACCCTCGGCCTGCGCGAAGGCAAGAACCGCGAAGTCAGGAACATCCTGGGTGCGCTTGGCCTCGACGTGACGCGGCTGATCCGTATATCCTACGGTCCGTTCCAGCTTGACGATCTTGCAGAAGGCCATGTGCTGGAGATCAAGGGCAGGGTGCTGCGTGATCAGCTCGGCGAGCGCCTGGTCGAGGAATCCGGCGCCAACTTCGATGCCGAGATCACCAAGCCGTTTTCCAACAAGCCGGTACGGCGCACCGAGATCCGCGAAGAAGAGCCCGAGCGGCCGAAATTCACCCGCGACGGCGAGCGCCGGCCGATCGGCGAGGGCGGGTTGATCAAGAACCGCAAGCGCCGTGAAGGTAGCCGCGACGAAGCGCTGGGCAAACTGTCGACAAGTCCCGACAGAGGCGCCAGGCCGGAAAAGAGCTTTGGCGAGCGTGGGCCGAGGCCGGAACGGTCGTTCGGCGAACGCAGCGACAAGCCGCGCGGTGGTTTTGGCGACAAGCCACGTGGCGGCTTTGGCGGTAAACCGGGCGGCAAGAAGTCTGAGCGCGAGCAGAAGCCGATCGAGCCGCCAGGCCAGCGCAAGGCCAATGTCTGGATGGCGCCGGGTGCTCGTCCGATCGGCAAGGGCAGGGCGGAAGCCGAAGCAGCCAAGACAGCTGAGAACAAGGCGCGCAAGGCGTCTTTCAAGCCAGGACCCGGCAAGCCAGCGCGGGGAAAGCCCGATGGCGCCAAGCCGTTTGGCAAGCCGCGTGGTGACCGTCCGGATGGTGGTGAGCGGCCACGCAGCGGCCCAAAGGGACCGAGGGGAAACAATGCGGATCGTCGGCGGTGAGTTTCGCGGGCGTCCGCTGGCGACGCCCCGCAGCAGCGCCATCCGACCGACGACCGACCGCACTCGAGAGGCTGTCTTCAACGTGTTGGCGCATCGCTTCGCCGAGAAGCTGGACGGCGCGCGCGTGCTCGACCTGTTCGCCGGCACCGGCGCTCTCGGCCTCGAAGCCCTGTCGCGGGGCGCGTCCTATGGTGTGTTCATCGAAGAATCGGCGGAAGGCCGTGGCCTTGTCCGCGACAATGTCGAAGCATTCGGCCTGACCGGACGCACCAAGATATTCCGCCGTGACGCGACCGCATTGGGGGAGGCCGGAACACTTGCGCCGTTCGGCCTCGTCTTCGCCGATCCCCCTTATGGCAAGGGTCTCGGCGAACTGGCTTTGAAGTCGGCGAAGGCCGGCGGCTGGCTTCGCCCCGGTGCGCTCTGCGTGGTCGAGGAGGCCGCCGCGGCGCCCTTCGAGCCAGGTCCTGGCTTTTCGGTGCTCGATGAGCGCGGCTATGGCGAGACCGTCATCCGCTTTATCGAGGCCGTCTGAAATCTCGCGACGCCGGAATGGCCTCTTTCCGGCCTCCTTTGGCGGCCACATGACGAACAATTCACTTTGCTTGTCTCCCTGAGCCTGCCTATCGTCTTTCCAGAAAACCCGGAGCCATTGATGATTTCCAAGGCTGAATGGCTGCGAACGACCTTGCTGGCGACGTCGCTGGCGCTTGCGGTTACCGGCCCTGTGCTGGCTGACAGCGCATCCAAGGACAGCAAGTTGAGCGAGTTCAAGGTGACGGACTTCCTGCTCGACAATGGCATGGAGGTCGTCGTCATCCCCGACCATCGCGCCCCGATCGTCACCAACATGGTCTGGTACAAGATCGGCAGCGCCGACGAACCGCCTGGAAAATCCGGCATTGCGCATTTCTTCGAACATCTGATGTTCAAGGCGACGACGAACCATGCCGCTGGCGAGTTCGACCGTGCGGTCTCCGACATCGGCGGCTCGAACAACGCCTTCACGTCCTATGACTACACGGCCTTTCACGAAACGGTGGCGCCGTCGGCACTCGAGCAGATGATGAGTTTTGAGGCTGACAGGATGCGCAACCTCATCCTTACCGACGACGTCATCAAGACCGAGCGCGACGTCATCCTTGAGGAGCGCCGCTCGCGCATCGACAACAACCCGGAAGCCGTGCTCGACGAGGAAGTCGACGCCACGCTATGGCAGAACCAGCCCTATCGCATCCCGGTCATCGGCTGGATGCAGGAGATGGAACAGCTGAACCGCACCGATGCCACCGCTTTTTATGACAAATACTATCGGCCCAACAACGCCGTGCTGATCGTGGCCGGCGATGTCGAGCCGGAGGCCGTGAGGGCGCTTGCCGAGAAGACTTTTGGCAAGGTGGCGCGCGGACCTGACCTGCCGCCACGCGTCCGTCCCGTCGAGCCGGAACAGAACACCAAGCGCACCGTGACGCTGTCCGACGCCCGTGTCAGCGTGCCGAGCTTCTCGATGCAATGGGTCGTGCCGTCATACCACACGGGTAAGCCTGGCGAAGCCGAAGCCCTCGACCTCCTGGGCGAGATCCTCGGCGGTGGCAATCGCAGCCGGCTCTACCAGCAGCTTGTGGTCAAGCAAGGCATTGCCTCCAGTGCCGGCGCCTACTTCCAGGGCACCATGCTCGACGCCACCAACTTCACCGTCTATGGCGCGCCGCGCGGTGATGCCAAGCTTGCCGATGTCGAGGCAGCGGTCGACGTGGAGATAGCGCGCATCGCCAAGGATGGCGTCACAGCGGAGGAACTGGACAAGGCCAAGGATCGTTTCGTCCGCTCGATGATCTTCGCCCGCGACAAGCAGGATTCGATGGCAAATATCTACGGCTCGACCTTGGCCACCGGCGGCAATGTGCAGGATGTCCAGCAATGGCCGGACCGTATCCGCAAGGTCACGACCGACGAGGTCAAGGCCGTTGCCGAGCGCTATCTGGTGCTGGATCGTTCGACGACCGGCTATCTCTTGCCGCAAACCCAGGCGGGGAACTGACATGATGACGCATTTCAGCATTCCCCGTGCGCGCGCCGCGGCCACCCTCTTGCTTTCGGTGCTGTTTCTGGCGCTGCCGGCGCTTTCCGCGCGCGCCGCGATGAACATCCAGTCCGTGACATCCTCGAAGGGCATAACAGCCTGGCTGGTCGAGGACTATTCCGTGCCGGTTGTCGCCATACGCTTTGTCTTCGGCGGCGGTTCGACACAGGATCCGCCAGGCAAGGAAGGCCTGGCCAATCTGATGACCGGTCTGTTCGACGAGGGCGCCGGCAAGCTCGACAGCGACGCATTCCAGATCAAGCTGGATGATGCCGGTGCCGAGATGAGCTTCCAGGAGACGCGCGACGGCGTCTACGGCTCGATGCGCATGCTGGCCGAACAGCGTGACGAGGCATTCGATCTGCTGCGGATGGCAGTCAATGAGCCGCGCTTTGACCAGGCGCCGATCGATCGCATCCGCGCCCAGATCCTGTCCGGCATCATCGCCGGAGAGAATGATCCCGACACGATCGCCCAGACCAAATGGGCCGAGGCGATCTATGGTGTGCATCCCTATGCGCGCTCCGACCAGGGCACCAAGCAGAGCATCGCTACGATTGCGCCGGATGACATCAGGGCTTTCCACAAGGCGATTTTCGCCCGTGGCGGCCTGCATGTCGCGGTGGTGGGTGCCATCGATGCCGAGACGCTGAAGAAGAAGCTCGACATGGTTTTCGGCGATCTGCCGCAGCAGCCGACTCTGCGGCCCGTGGCCGATATCGATCCAAAACTGGCACAGCATCTCGAGGTCAATTACGACCTGCCGCAGACCTCGCTGCAGCTCGCCTATCCCGGAGTGAAGCGCAAGGCGGCGGACTTCTTTCCCGCTGTGCTGATGAACGAAATTCTTGGCGGCGGCACTTTCACCTCGCGCCTGTTTCAGGAAGTGCGTGAAAAGCGTGGTCTGGCCTACGGGGTTTCCTCGGCGCTGATCAATCAGGATCATGCGACCGCGCTGATCATCACCACCGCGACGCGCTCGGACCGGGCGGCGCAAACGCTGGGTCTTGTCCGCGATGTGGTGAAACAAATGGCCGATGAGGGCCCGACCGAGGCCGAACTCGCCGCCACCAAGAAATACATGATCGGCGCCTATGCCATCAACAATCTGGATTCCTCCAGTGCCATTGCCGCGACGCTGGTTGAGCTGCAACTCGATGATCTCGGCATCGATTACATGCAGCGCCGCGCCGCTTTCATCAACGCGGTGACACTCGACCAGGTGAAGGCTGCGGCCAAGAAACTGCTTACAACCGAGCCGGCCATCATGGTCGTCGGGCCGAAACTGGCGGAGGCCGGCAAGGGATGAGCCCAAGCTTTGGCATCGCCTTTGGCGGCGGCGGCGCGCGGGGACTGGCACACATCCACGTCATCGAGGCGCTGGACGAGCTGGGTATAAAGCCCGTCGCCATAGCCGGTTCGTCGATTGGCGCCATCATGGGCGCCGGCATGGCGTCGGGCATGGCCGGCAAGGAGATCCATGACTATGCCCGCTCGATCCTTGGCCGCCGCGCCGAAGTGGCGACGCGCATGTGGCGGGCACGGCCCGGCACTTTTGCCGAGGCGATGCAGGGCGGCATCAGGGTCAGCCAGTTCAACATCGAGCGTATCCTCAAGGCTTTTCTGCCGGAGGCGGTTCCCGAAACCTTCGCTGAGCTGAAAATCCCGCTGAAAGTGACGGCGACGGATTTCTTCGGCCACAAGCTCGCGGTGTTCGGCGATGGCGACCTGCATTCGGCCCTGGCCGCGTCGGCTGCCATTCCCGCGGTGTTTCGCCCGGTGATGCGAGACGGCAGGCTGCTGATCGACGGCGGTATCTACAACCCTGTACCCTTCGACCTGATCGAGAAGGACGCTGACATCATCATCGGTGTCGATGTGGTTGGCGCACCGGAGGAAGCCGATAAAAAGCAGCCGACCACGGTCGACCTGATGTTCGGCGCCACGCAATTGATGATGCAATCGATCATCGCCAACAAACTCAATCAATGCCGGCCCGACATTTTGGTCAGGCCGGCGGTGTCGAAGTACCGGGTGCTCGACTTCATGAAGATCGACGCCTTGATGACCGAGACAGTGGCGATCAAGGACGAGCTGAAGCGCGAGATTGAAAAGGCCGTTGAAGCGCGTGCTGGCGCAACCAAGGCTAGGCGCAGCAAACGCGGCGTGAATTGAGCCTTGGGCCGGCCAATGGCCTTGAAGCGGGCTGTCGATGCACAATAGCTCCGTGCTTGTCACTGGAGCGCGGGCGCCGGTAGCGCTGCATCTGGCGCGCCTGCTGCATGGTGCAGGCTGCCGTATGATCCTGGCCGATACCCCAGCCCATCCGATCGCGGCATCGAGCGTTGCCTGTGCCTCGTACCATCGCCTCCCGCCACCGCGTTTTGCTCCGGAGGCCTATGCACAGTCCATCGAGGAGCTTGTGCGCGGGCAAGGCGTGGACCTGGTTATCCCGACCTGCGAGGAGATTTTCTATCTCGGCCGCATCTGGCGCGATCGCGCGATGTCAGCCCGTCTGTTCGCGCCCGAGATGGATTTTCTGGCCAGGGTTCACGACAAGCATGCTTTCATCCAGTTGGCGCAAAGCCTTGATCTCGCGGTGCCGGAAACAACGCTGCTGCAATCCGATGTTGACCTCGAGAGGGTGCGCAGCCGTGCCGGCGACCTCGTGTTCAAGCCGGTCTGGTCGCGCTTCGCCAGCCATGTCTTGCTGCGCCCGTCATCCGCCGCGCTCGACACCATCAGTCCTACAACCACTGTTCCTTGGGTGGCGCAGCGTTTCGTTGCCGGTGATGAGATCAGCGCCCATGCAATGGCGCGCGACGGCAAGCTCAAGGCGCTGGCGCTTTATCGCTCGCGCTATCGAGCCGGCAAGGGCGCCGGCATCTGGTTCGAGTTGGTCGAGGACCTCGCAGCGCGCCGCTTCGTCGAGACCTTCGTCGCCGGCACCGGCTGGACCGGGCAGATTTCCTTCGATCTGATGCGCGAAGCGGACGGCACCGTGCTGCCGCTGGAATGCAATCCACGCGCCGTCAGCGGCCTGCATTTCTTCCGCGATCCGCAAGCCTTCGCGGCGGCTCTGTTTGAAGGCGGTGACGTGAAACCTGACGTGACCAGGCCCCAGACGGTACGGCTGGCAATGTGGGTGTTTGGCTTGCCTGCGGCGCTGCGCTCCGGCGGGATCGGGCGCTTCCGCCAGGCATTGCATGACGCCGATGAACTGCTGGACTGGCCGGACGACCCCGCACCCAAGCAGGCACAATGGCGGGCATTGGCGGAGATCGCCGGTACGGCAATGCGTCAACGGATCAGCCTGCAGGCAGCGTCAACACGGGACATCGAGTGGAACGGGCCGCTTCAAAGCTCGATGTGATGGACAAGCGGCTCCAAGGCAGCCGGCGGCATTTCGCCGGCCATGATGGCGGCGATGTCGCGGCGCAGGAAATCCAGCGGGCCGATCACCGGCAGCGCTTGCGGCGCATGGCGCGCATTGTCGCTCGCTGATTTCAGCACCTTGCGGTCCTGCTGCAAGGCGATGTTGAACAGCGGTTTGAAGGCGAGCGCCATGAGATGACCAAGTCCGCCCTGTCGCGGTCCAATCAGCCAGCCGACGCCCTCGACAATGTTGTCGTCGGCCTGGCGCAGATGGAAGGTTGTCGCCAGCGCCAGCCCGCTCTTGCCCCAATATTCCAGCTCGGCGATCCCCGGATGACGGAACCGGCCGATGGTTTTCGTCCGTTCACCCTCCAGCAGCCGGCTGATCAGCCCTTGCTGGCGCTCTTCGCCGGTATAGCAGGCTTCCACCCAGCCTTCGCCGCCGGTCACCTCGACGCGCACCAGATGGCGTTTGGCGCTTAAACCCCGCAGCAGGCCCTTGTGGGTGAAATGCGTGTGGGTGGCGTCGAGAATGTTTTCCGCCGCGTCGATGACCGTCGACTGTGTCGAGCTGCGCACCCGCCGCACGATCACATCCTGGCCTTGCATGCAGTGGAGATAGGGCTCGCCAGTCGGCACACCTGCGGAGAGGAAGACCACGCCATCACGCTCGATCGCGCTGTAGCGGCGTACACGATAGCTCGGCATCTTGCCGACATGGCCGGGAATGGCCATGCAGCGGCCTTCGCCGTCATAGCGCCAGCCGTGGTAAGGGCATTCGATCTCGCCGCCTACCACTCTGCCGGTCGACAGTTCAACCAGCCGGTGCGCGCAGCGGTCGAACAGCGCGGCAATGCCCTTGTCGGAACGAAACAGCACGACCGGCGCGCCTTCGAACAGGATGCGCTTCGGCTTGCTGCCTACATCGGCGGCAAGCGCCACGGCCTGCCAACAGTCCTTGTGAGCGGCCTTGGTCAAAGCTCGAATCTCCGAAGCAGCGGGATGCCGATCAACGCCAGCATGGTCTCCATGGCGCGCACCGCAACACGCCGGCGAAGCGGCAGATGCCCGACATAGACAGCATTGTATTCGACATCGGGCACGGCGCCGCGACGGCGTTTGAAGTCGGCCGCCCCGGCACTCATGTTGAAGAACAGGCCATGGGCGGTCGCATGGTCCTGCGCCATCGCCATGACCATGCGGTAAAGCCCATCGCTGACCGGCAGGCTTGTGTCATAGCCGACGATCGGCTGGGTCAGCGTCGCGCCGTTCTCGAACAGGCCGGTGACGGCGACGAGTTGGCCGGCATGGTCGCGCAGGCCCGCCAGTTGCAAGATGCCACGGCGGTGCACCTCGCCGATATAGCGCGCTGTGTAGTGCGGGTTGAGAGGCGTGTATTTTCGGAGATAGAGCATGTTGTAGAGGTCTTCGCTTCTGGCGTAATCGGCCTCACTGAAGTCGGTGTTGCCGACGATTTTCAGCGACGTGGTGCGCAGCTTGGTTCGGTCGCGCTTCATGTCGCGCGTCATGGGCGGCGCCGAACTGCGGTCGGCGAAAATGTAGATCTGGCGCGCCGCCAGCATGCGAAAACCTTCCGCCTTGAGTGCCGAGATGGTCGACGGATCGGCGATCCCGTTCAGCGATCTTATGGCGATCGCACGATCGGGAAAACGCGCGGTCAGGCAGGAGCGCATTGCCGCGATCGTTTGGCGGTCGAGCAATGGCACCGGATTGGTTGAAAAGAGCCAGTTGTTGACCTGCACCTGATGGTCGAGGCCGGTCGCTTTGACCAAGGGTGCGCAGGCGCTGATGAGGACGCGGATCGCCCATTGCAGCCAGGGACTTGAGCTGAAATTGCGGGTCTCGTCGATGGCATAGCCGATATAGGCG
>JBDSLV010000484.1:0-24239 GCA_039916205.1 Mesorhizobium sp.
GCCCCCTGAAGGAGACCACATCGGCGACCAGCCGATGCGCCTGATGCAGCCTGTGGTACATCTCGACGCTGACGCAGGCGCGATCATGCCAGCGGAAGGTCTCGAGAATCTCGGCGACAAACCGGTCGGCATCCTCGCGACGCAGGCCGCCCTGCTTTTCGGCCAGGCCGGTCAGCGCTTCGGCGCCTTCCGTGAATATCCGACGTTCCGCGAGAATATTTTGCGCTTCCGCCCGCAAGCCCTCGTCGGCGATCAGGTCGATCCGCAGCAAGGAGGTGAAGACGCGAAACGGATTGCGGCTAAGCGCCTCGGCGCCAACCGGGCGGAAGGCTGTTGCATGGACCGGCACGCCGGCGGTGCTGAGATCATAATAGCCGACCGGATACATGCCCATCACCGCGAACACGCGCCGCATCATCGCCAGCTCGGCTGGCGTTCCCAGACGGATGGCGCCATGCCGCTCCTGCGAGACGCGCTCCAGTGCAACAGTGTCTTCGAGGCTTTTGCGCAGCGCTTTGTCTGTGGTCAGCAGGCTGGCATTCGCCTCGGCCACCAGTTCCATCAGCGTGCCGTAGGCCGGCACCTCGGCTCTGTACATGGCCGACATCGCCGCCGAAAACGCGGCACGGATATCATCGGAGCTTACAAACGCGGCGTCTCGCACGGTGCTGTCTCGCTTCTCAAAAACAGAGAGATCATTCCTGAAAAGGGTGATATCAATTTGTTCGCCTTATGGATTGCGACGATTTCGACTGACTTGATGCGAGTTACGCATGATATTGAGCAGAAAATTGATGCCCGACCTGATCGCCATCCAGGCGTTCGAATGCGCGGCAAGACATGCAAGCTTCACGCACGCGGCCAGGGAGCTCAATCTGACCCAAAGTGCCGTCAGCCGTCAGGTCAAGGATCTCGAAGGCCATCTCGGCACATTGCTGTTCGAGCGTGTCAGGCAACGCGTGGTGCTTTCCGAAGATGGGCAGCGCTTTCTGCCCGAGGCACGAAAGCTGCTGCAGCAAGCCGAAGAGACGATGTTGCGGGCCATGTCGTCAGCCGACGCCAGATCAAGCCTGAGCGTTGCCACCTTGCCGACGTTCGGCAGCCGCTGGCTCAGCCCGCGCCTGCCTGATTTCCTGCGTCAGCACCCCGGCGTTGTTCTCAATGTCGGCTCGCGCTCGGCGCCGTTCGATTTCGAGGAAGAAAATTTCGAAGTTGCCATCCACTACGGCCAGCCGGTCTGGGCGAGAGCGACCTGCACTTACCTGTGCAGTGAATCGATCCTTCCCGTCGCCGGCGGCGCCTTGCTGATGTCCGAGCAAGCGATGACACCGGCGGATCTGCTACGCCAGCCATTGCTTCACCTGGCAACGCGGCCAAGGCTCTGGTCGCAATGGCTGGAATGGGCCGGACTACCAGGCGAAACAGCATACCGGGGCCACCGCTTCGACCAATTCGCGATGATCATCGAGGCGGCGGTGGCCGGCATGGGTTATGCGCTTTTGCCACGCTACCTGATCGAACAGGAATTGCGCTCCGGCGAGCTTCGCGTTGTGCTCGACCTGCCGATGCGGACCGAGAACAGCTACTATGTCGTCGTGCCCGATGCCATGAGCACAAACCCGCTGCGGCAGGATTTCACGGCCTGGCTGCTGACGCAGGTGACCAACACAATCTGACGCTGCTTAGCCCAGAAGATTGCGGGCCGTGCGCATGAATATCCGCGACCCGATCGGGATCAGGTCATCTGGAAAATCATAGTCCGGATTGTGCAACGCCGGGTGCTGTTCGCCCGCGCCGAGGAAGAACATCGCCGAAACCGCGCCGTGGCCGAATATGCCGAAATCCTCCGAGGCACGCATCGGCAGGCCTTCCTCACCTTGCGCGACACCTTCTTCGTCGAGGGCGCGCCGCAGGCTCTCCACCGCATCCGGTGCGTTGACGCTGGCAACGAAGATCTCGTGATAGTCCCACTGGGCGGAAAGGCCATGCTGCCCCGCGATCTCGATGACCAGCGCTTCCGTCGCCGCGCACAGGTTTGCCATATTGCCGTCGCGCCGGGTGCGCAGCGTCGCCCAGACTTGCGCCTCGCCAGGGGCAATGCCGAACACCGCTTCGCCCATCGACGCGTGGGTAACGGTGAGCATGCTGAAATCGTCGTCCGCGAAGATCCCGCGCCCAAGCTTTGGCAGCGCAGGCATCAGCTGGCTGATCGCCATCATGGGCGAGACGCCGGTCTCCGGCATCGACGAATGCGCCGTCTTGCCTTCGAGCGTAATGCGCATGCCGCGCGAGGCACAGTTGACCACGCCGGTCTTGAGCCGCACTTCGCCAAACGGCACGCCCGGCAGATTGTGCAGCGAGAACGCGAAGTCCGGCGCGATCTCGCCGAAGCGCGGATCGGCGACGACGCCGGCGGCGCCATTGCCGGTTTCTTCGGCAGGCTGGAACATCAGCACTACGCGGCCGCTGGCAGGCCGTTCCCGTCCAAGCTGGCGGCCAAGTGCCGCCAGGATCGCGGTGTGCCCATCATGGCCGCACATATGCGACTTGCCCGACACCAGAGAGGAGTGCGGCACACCAGAGAGTTCGTGGATAGGCAGCGCATCGAGTTCCGAACGGAACAGCACTGTCGGCCCCGCCTTGCCGCTCTCATAGACCGCCGCCACGCCGTGTCCGCCCAATCCGGTCAGCACCTTGTCCGGCCCTGTGTCGGCGAGGAAGTCGACAACCTCCCTGGCGGTCTTCTCCTCTTCATTCGAGATTTCCGGATGCTGGTGCAGCTTGCGCCGCCATGCCGTCAACTCGATGATGTCTCGATTGGTCAGGGTCACATTCCAACTCCGCTTGGGCTCAGCTCTGTATAACACCCGCGGTTGTCCTGGCGCGTCAACCGGCCTGGAGCGGCGAAGTGGCGATGGCAACGAAATTGCCTTGGTCCAGCCACGGGCGGCTCTGCGTTTCGCTTCGTGCTGCTTGTCGGCGGTCGCTCGGCGTGCCTATGTCGCTCGACAAGCCTCGGATCCGCGCCGCCGGTTTTTCGGATCATGGGCATGCGTGGCATGAACGCGCTGCTTCAGCAGCTTGAGATGGCAGACCACAATAGTGGAGCGAGGCAATCCGACTTGAGATCAAAGATCCAGATCGCTTATAAAGCTCTCGTGCTTTTCAGCCTTTTGGCAACCTCTGGTTGCCAGTATTTTTGGCTCGACAATAGAATTTTCCTGAAATCCCCGTATCGGGGACAATATGCTTTCGGCGATGTGTCATCCATTCGAAGCGGCGTCGCCACAAACATGTTGGAGCATAGGAACACGGAATTTGTCTGCAGCCCCAGTGGATTTGGGCAGCGGTCTCATTGCTTCTGAATACAATCGGCTCTCTCGAACCGGTGAAAAGCAATAACCATGAAAAATCTGTTTTGGATTTCTACTGAAAGAAATCTGCCTATTTTTACAGTAATTTACCGCTTCGGCTTGGAAACACATATGGTAATTGAAATTTCGGCCACGCCTGATTGCCAGGAGCGGATGGCTTAGCCTGCCTGCCGACGGCTCCCTCCTACGGTTAACCACTCACTAAGGTTTGTACTTAACAAAGTGCTAATTTAGTTGACTAGGTTTTCCACAGGTATATTTTTGCCATGTTGGGATGTGCAATTTGGGCGAGCAATCGGGCGATGGTGGCACCAAGAGCGTGGCGGCGATTTCGGGCGACATAGGATCCTGAGCGGCAACTTGTAAACCGTACAGGCATCGGCCCCGCGAACTCAAGACAGCAATTAGCGCACATCAGCAGTGGTGATTTCCGCTTCGGCGGACGGTTGCCGCGTTTCGCAAGAACGCGGGCGGCAGAGCTTTGTCTCTGCCGTGCCGAGACAGGCTGTAGCGTGTGTGTAATGCGTAAGGGGAGAGCATGAGTAAAATCATCAAGGTTCTAAAACTCAGAGCCGACAGCAGTCCAAAGGGCGCCAATCAGAATCGGGGCCGGGCCCTGGTCGCGGGTGGCGCTGGTTTCTTGGGTTCACACCTTTGCGAGCGCCTGCTGCTCGATGGGTATGAGGTCGTCGCCCTGGACAATTTCCATACCGGCAAGAGATACAATCTCAATGCCGTCCTCCGGAATCCGAACTTCACCTGCATTGAACATGACGTCGTCGACATGCTGCCTTTCGACTTCCAGGTGGACGAAATCTACAATCTTGCCTGCCCCGCATCTCCGCCGCACTATCAGGAGGATCCGATCCACACGCTGAAGACCAGCGTCGTCGGCTCTCTGAACCTGCTGGAACTCGCCAAACGGCACAATGCCAAGATCTTTCAGGCCTCCACCTCCGAGGTCTACGGTGACCCTTTGGTGCATCCGCAGCCGGAAGGTTACTTCGGCAATGTCAATCCGCACGGCCCGCGCTCTTGCTACGACGAGGGAAAGCGCGCAGCCGAGACCCTGTTCTACGATTATTCGAGACTATTCGGCCTTGATGTCCGCGTCGCGCGCATCTTCAACACCTATGGCCGGCGGATGCAGCCTGACGATGGCCGTGTCGTATCGAACTTCATCGTCCAGGCGCTGCGCGGCGAGAACCTGACGGTCTATGGAAGCGGCCAGCAGACACGCTCGTTCTGCTACGCGGACGATCTGATTGAAGGCTTTGTGCGCCTGATGAACACGCCGGCCGCGCCAAAGCACCCGGTCAATCTCGGCAACCCCGTGGAATTCACCATCCTCGAATTGGCGACACTGGTCATCGAATACACCAACTCGCGATCCAGGATCGTGCACCGGCCGCTGCCGGTTGATGACCCCAGGCAGCGCAAGCCCGACATT
Organism: Mesorhizobium sp.; assembly: GCA_039916205.1. GTDB lineage: Bacteria > Pseudomonadota > Alphaproteobacteria > Rhizobiales > Rhizobiaceae > Mesorhizobium. The sequence goes on from JBDSLV010000484.1 coordinate 4,825, forward strand.
TCCTTCGCCAGGGCAAATCTCGGCTGGGAGCCTCGGGTCAACCTGGCCGCGGGCCTCGCGCATACGGTGGATTATTTCGATGCCCTGCTCTATCGCGGCAGGCCCGTCAAAGAAGCCGCCATGTGATGAGCCGCCCCGCGATCCTGGTGACGGGTGGAGCCGGGTTCATCGGCAGCCACACCTGCAAGCTTTTGTCCTCAGCCGGTTATCTGCCGGTGGTCTTCGACAATCTTTGCCGCGGCAACGAGAAATCGGTGGCCTGGGGACCGCTTGTCATCGGTGACATCCGTGACCAGAACGCGCTGCGGGATGCGATCAAAAGCCACCGGCCGAAAGCGATCATCCATTTTGCAGCACTTGCCTATGTCGGCGAGTCTGTCAGCGAGCCAGCTGACTATTACTCCAACAACGTAGCCGGCACCATTTCCGTGCTCGACGCGGCGCGCGCCAACGCGGTGGATAAGATCATCTTTTCGAGCAGCTGCGCGACATACGGCGTGCCAGACAGCTTGCCGGTTCGCGAAACCTCCTCCCAGAACCCGATCAGTCCCTATGGGCGCACGAAGCTGATGGGCGAGCAGATCATCAAGGACTACGCTTCGGCCTATGGCACCCGCTATGCGATCCTGCGCTACTTCAATGCCTGCGGCGCCGATCCGGACGGAGAACTGGGCGAGTGGCACTCACCCGAAACGCATCTGGTCCCAAGGGTGCTGATGGCCGCATCCGGCATGATCGACGAGATCGAGGTTTTCGGTACGGATTACGACACGTCGGATGGCACATGCGTGCGCGACTATATTCATGTCAGCGACTTGGCCCGCGCGCACCTGAAGGCGCTCATGCACCTCGAGGCGGGCGGCGAAAACCTGTCGGTCAATCTCGGCACCGGACGGGGCATTTCGATCAAGGAGATACTCGAGGCTGTCAGCCGCATGACGTCGAGGCCGGTACCCGCCGTGTACAGGACCAGGCGTCCCGGAGACCCCGCGAAGCTCTACGCCGACCCTCTTAACGCCCGTGAGCATCTCGGCTTCGTGCCTGAGTTCTCCGACATCGACACGATCGTCAGGACCGCCGCTCCATTCTTTGGGCTGGAGGCAAACAGATGAGGCGGTAATCGGTACTCGCCACAAGCCTCGGCGGCACTTCAAGGAGCGTCTATTTCCAACCACGTCGCAGCAAACGATAGGCGCTATGGGACGGCAGCTTTCTTTTGCGCATATGCTTTACAAGCAGGCCGCCAGACGCCTCAGTTGTCTCCGCATGGAATCGTCAGATGGAACAGAAGACCCAGGCCCCTCTTTACTCACGCTTTCTTCGCGCAAGCTTGCTGGTTGTCTGTACCGGATTCTTATCCTGGGTGCTTCTGGGTATCTATCGAGGCTTCATCGTCGATCCGCAAACGACGCTCCAGGGCCTATCGGCATCCATCCTCCGCGGAATGGCGTCTAGCTACTACGATCTAATTTTCGTTGCATCCCTGACAGCGGTGACATCGGCTCTGCTTTTCCTGACCAAAGCAAATCGTCTCGGCACGATTGCGGTAGTCGGTACATTCTATCTCGCGACGCTGGTTACTCTGTGCTGGGGCTTTGCCAACATCAATCTTGTCAAGATGCTGAGTGAGCCGTTTACCTACCAGTGGCTGGTGTATGGCGACTTCTTGCAGAACACCGATGCCAAGAACGCGATGGGCGACGCGCTCAATCTGAGGGACTTCTCGATTGCCTCCCTTTCCATAGCTCTGGTGTTCGTTCTGGGTTACGCTGCGGCGAGGTGGTGCCTGCGGCTAGGCGCGGCCGGACGCGCGGTACTTCTGGGCGCGCTTGTCCTTTGCGCCGGCGCCGGCACCCTTGGCAGCGGCCGCTATGTGCAATCCAGTGCCTTGCCTGCGGCAAAGGTCGAAAATCCGATCGTGCATTTTGTTGAATCCGCCCTGCTCAATCCGACGCCGATCGTTTTCACCATGAAGACCGATCCCGGCAACACCGACGTTGCCAGCGTTGGCGAGCGTCCGGCAGAGCAATCGAACTTCAAAGCGAGATCTCCCAATCCGATCAAGAACGTGCTGGTTTTCATGATGGAATCGGTGCCAGCCCGATATGTGGAGACATTTGGTGGAAAATATCCCGTCACGCCGAACATAAAAAAATATTCCGGCGATTCCATGCGATTTGACAATGTATACGCGCACACGCCTTCTACGAATTACTCAATATTCTCGTTGTTCAGCTCGCTCTACAACGAAATCTCATACTTCGGCATGACCGCCAGTCACCCGGATCTGCCACTGAATTCGATCTCGAACGCCCTGGCGGCAAACGGCTTTCGCACCGGGTTTTTCTGGAGCGCGGATTCCCGATTTCAGCGCGTCGACGAGTTCCTGCTAAACAAGGGGCTGGATGTCATTCAGGACTATCGCGGCCAGAAATGCGGCATTCCGACATTCAAGCTCAGCTCTGAAGAATGGAAGAATTTTGACTACAACAGTGACCTCTGTACAGCTCAATCGGTTGTCAATTGGGTGAATGCGGACGCTGAGAATCCGTTTTTTGCCGTCATGTTCACCGCCATGACTCACTATCCCTACTCTGTTGACGGTCAGCAGGTCCATTATTCAGATGACGAGAAATTCAATGGCTATCTCAATGCCTTGAAAATCGGCGACGAGGCGCTCGGGCAGATACTTGATTCGCTCAAGCAATCTGGAAAGCTGGACTCAACGCTTGTGGTTATACTTGGCGATCATGGTGAAGCCTTCGGCGAGCACGGCAATTACGTCCATGCCAGCGCGCTCTATGAAGAAAACATTCACATTCCCCTGGTCATGATCAACAGCCAGCTCTTTCATGATGAGGTCACGCATGCTGTTGGCGGAATAATCGATATAGCCCCAACCATCTTCGACATACTCGGCCTGTCACTGCCGAATCCGTGGCAGGGACGCAGCCTGTTCAGCAAGCAGCGGCCAAACAAGACGTTCTTCTTCATTCCATGGAGTGGCTTCCAGTTCGGCTACCGCGAGGACAACCGGAAAGTGCTCTTCAACGCGACCACCGGCAGGATCGAAGAGTATGATCTCGCGGCGGACCCGGAGGAAAAGGTCAACCTCGTCAAGGACGACGCGAGCGATCACAGCGCCTTGCTGCGGCCGATCGCGGGATGGGTGCAGTCTCAGAAACGGCGGATAGCCGGCATGATCGCCAACGCGGAGAAAAACACGGCACGATGCGGCATCGCCAGCCTGGAGGTCGATGCAGCTGGTACCAGTTTCGAAGGGTCGCCTCGGTTCGATATCCTTGCCGACGGAAAGCCGGTTGGAGAGGCTGAAGTCTCGGGGCTGGAAAGCACAGCGATCACATCCGAGGCCATTGTCGCCGAATTGAAAGCGGCGTCCAATCACGTCCAGCCGTTTCGTTTCGACTTTGGCGCCGTGCCAAATCCGCAGAAGATCGAACTTCGCTATGCCAACGACCACTGGGCCGGTCAGGGCAAGGCTGGCGACCGCAATCTGTTCATAAAGAGCGTCAAACTGGACGGGCGGACGCTGCCTGGCAGCCGGCTACACCTGGATAACAAAGCTGTCGGCTTCATCGACGACAGCGGAGCGAGCCTGTTCAGCAATGGCTCACTATGGGTCAGCGGCCCGTTTGTCGAAGGGTGCCCGTAGAGGCACAAGAGCGCTGATGCAGTACTGCTTTGCTCAACGCGCTTCGCCTCGAAACGGATCGAAACGACCCATCTAGACCTTTGTTCATGCACGTCGTCGTGCCAAAACCGAAGTCACTTCTGGACGAGATGACTAGATGCGCGCACGGCAGCTGGCGCGCTGGCCAAATCCGCTGGGGCTGCATATCCAAGGCGAAGAGCCGAGAAATTGTTGGCTATCGCTTGGACTGAAAGAAACCTTTGTCGGTGCCGGCATGCCTGAGTTCAGCCGCAGCGGTCTTACCATGGCATAAGACCTGGCGGATGTCTGGGTTATGCTCGTCAGCTGCACCAGAGACTCGGCTCGCAACGAACGCGACACTGGCCTGACGTATGCCGCATGGACCGCTGGCTTGGCACGGACCGGATGAACCATGGCCATGCTGGCGACGGAGCTTGTCCTGGTCGCATCGACACTCTGGCAACCAGAAACCATCAATATCAGCGCGAAGGCCGCGACAGCAAAAGCGCCATCCCTGCACGAAAGAATTGAATTCGTCACGGACGCGGTCATTGTATGCCCCCTGTCCTCGATAGTGTAAGCAAAGCCGGATCGAGATATACTATGATCCGCTCTGCTCTTACGACGCGTGAATAGCCCCTCGCCACTCACATCGCATACACCTTAGGCGACACGTCTTAAAATTCATGCAAACGGCATGATGAAATTTGTCTTATGCCGTTTGATCAATATTGCTTAAATACGGCCACCCACCGGCGCCACAGCGAGCCGATCTAGTTGACGGACGATAGATGATTCGCCGACGCTTCCACAAGCGTGATGCAGGGGCACGGCAGCCCCTCGGAAAATGCCTTGGTTTGTACTTTGCCGTTGTCGATCAAGGCCACGCAACAAGGACCGTGGACACTGCGTGGGTGCCAGGCAGCGGCACGACACGACAATGGCAGTTGGAACCAGAAGAATGCGTTCAGCCGCCGGCTTTGACCGGTGCCGGTGCAGCCTTCTCTTCGGGCCTTACTATCTTGCGGACCTTTTCGAAGGACTCGGCCGTGTTGTCGCCGAATTTGAAATTCGCATATTCTTGCGTTGATTTTTCGTTTGGCGCCTTGAAGACATACCAGAGGCCATCTGGATCTTTCCTCTGATATGTCGTGTCGAGCGATTTATGGAGGCTGTAACAGGTCCGTGCCTTGGCGCTGCCGGTGCGTGCGGTCCAATACGCGTCCATGCAAAGTTTGCCGTCATCTCTTACAACCCAGTTTCCTTCGCCGATCGATGCGCCCTCGCCGCCGGTCCAGGCGCGTAGCTGCCTGCCGTCCTTGGCGAAATAGGCGGCACCATCTTTCCAGAGCCAAGTACGGTCCGCGTAGAGCAGTAGAATTTCAAAGGCGCTCAGCGGAGCAGCGGCAGTGACCGCTGCCTGATCCACCTGGTCGTTCGGCACGCTGTTTACCGCGCCCGCGCGCATAGGCTGGGCGGCGATCGCCAGAAGGACGAGGAGGTTGCGAACCGACATCATTTTGATCACGGGAGACTCCTATGTCGTCTGTGGTGGGGATGGCGAAAGCCAGCCGGCGCCGCCGCCTTTCACCGTCACTGCTGCGGATCCCAGCCGGGATCGAAATGAAATGTGCGGGCTCCAAGCTCACCACGACCAGCGCCCGAAGCCGGATATGCTACCTTGACGATACGCATCCCGCCGGCGCCCTGCTGCAGCCCATATATGCCTTCCAGTCCACGATCGTAGAATGCGGCGACCGGAACTGTAAGCGCGATGCCGGCGAGCGAGGCTTGCAAGACGAATTTCCCCATATTGGGCCGCAGCGAAATCTTGTTTTCGGTGAGGTGCTTTGTCACGATCACGACCACGAGCAATCCGTAGATCACCGCATTGAATGCCGCGAACCAGTAGAACCCCGTTGCGTCCGCGGCATGATCGACGGCAAGAACTGGCAGCGCCGCCCCGATCGCCAGCGCCACATGGGGGACGATGACGCGAGCCGGGAGAAGCGCTTTCGGGCCGCTGCCCTTGGGCGTGACGCGGAAATCGACAAACGACTTCGACAGATAGTCGCGAACCGACCACAATGTGCCCGCCAGCACCCAGGGCCAGCGCGCGAAGAAATGGAACAGCGTGCCTTCCCAACTGATCGCTTTGGCCGTGCTCGGGCGCGACAGGCCAAGTCCCTTCAGCATCATCACGATGGCGAGTGTGGTGAGGGTATTTGGCGTGTAGTGGATAAGAAAATCCACATACGTCACATTGGCGAAATTCTGGCCAGTGCAGAGCGCATAGATCGGCATGATGTACATCATCAGCGCAAGTACGGCGAACAGCGGATACCACAGCTGACCAAACAGGAACTGGAATTTTATCCGCGGGGTCAGCTTGCTCAGGTAGCGGGGCGAGTATTGCAGCAAGATGGTCGTCAAGCTCCGCGACCATTGGAATTCCTGGGTGACAAGGTCGGCGAAGGTTTGCGGGCCGTCGCCATGCGCGATGGCGTCGATGGCGTGCACGCCGCGCCAACCCGCTGCATTGATCAGCATCGATGTAGAATGATCCTCGGCCAGTTCTGGGCCGAGACCGCCGGCTTGTTTCAGTGCGGATGTCCGCACGGCATAGTGCGAGCCGATGCAAAGCGGGGCACCACCGTTGGTATGGCCGGATTGCAAGAGCCCGTGCAACATTCCTTCAACGAACAGCCTGCCGCGCGCTGACCAACTCTCGGCGGCATTGTTGTCGCAGATGCTCGGCGCCGAGACATACCCGACCTTCGGATCGGCGAAAGCAGCCAGGATCGCGCGCAAATAGCCTGGGGCCGGCACGTGGTCCGCGTCCATCTGCGCGACGAAGTCGTAGCGTTCATATCCGTAGTGGTCATAGAAGAATGCCAGGTTTCCCTCTTTGCAACGGGTTCGGCGCGGCCACTCCTGGCGGTGATAATCCTGGCGGCCCCGCCGCGTCGAAATCTTGATGCCGCGTTCGCGGCACCACACCATCGTTTGCGGGGATGGATCTTCATCGGCCAACCATGTGTCGTGCGGATAGTCCTGAGCGAGCATCGCCTCGAGTGTCCGCGCGACAACCGAAAAGGGTTCGGAGGGCGCCTTCGTCACCACCATCGCCACCCTCGAGCGCGCGGGAATCCCATGGTGCTTCGACGGCTTTTTCGACGCATGAACATGCAGGAAGAAATACATCGGCATCAACGTCAGCCACGACAGAACGACCGTCGCGAACACATACGGCCCGACATGCTCCATATGCTCCGGCTTCAGCCACCAGAACCAGAAAAATCCCAGCGTGGCGAACCATAAAGCAAGCCCCAGTCTCAGCGCCCATTGCTGGGACACCGATAGAACCGGCACGAGGAAGGGGCTGCTCTTCCCGACGATAGCGGCGGTCGCGTCGGCCGGGGGCCTCGACGTGAATGGACGCGCCAGTGAGCCTGGCATCTCCGCGGATGGAGCATCGCGCAACATCTTCAGACGCCCGCCGGCACTTGCGCGGCAAGCATCCCTTGCAACAACTCCATGCCGCCCCCTCTGGCAATGAGGCGGTGCCAGACAGAGACGCCGATATGGGAGCGCGGGGATTTTGTATTGCCGTCGGTCAAGGCTGTTTTAAGCTGACCGGGAGACGCTGGGTTCAGCCTCCGGTTGCGACCACGCATAACATGGTGTGCACAAACACCCATACAACGACCCAGACACCCGTGGCAGGCGTACGCCGAACAGCGGCCGACAAGCTGCCAAAAACACCGTGATAAATTCGCTCTCTCGCTAAACAAAGTCAATCTAATTTAGATTTTGCTAACTAAAGTATTTTAGATTTGGTTAACCTAACGCCTTGATCTGCGGAGGTTTTGTAAAATCGGCCGTCGTTAAAAGTCGGAAACCAGCATCAAAACCGCGGATCGTCAGCGGTTCGCCCTGCCGGACCTCGGAATGCCATGAGGTTGAACGAGCAGCGTTCCAATCGCGGCGTTAACCATGTTGAAGCTGCCATGGTTAAGCAATCACTAATTGCACTTGACTCTCAGGCCCAACCGGCTCTTACTTTAGCGAGGGACGATGTATCGGAATTTTGGCGCGAATTTGTGAGTATCGCGGCGAACGCCCTCTCTGTGGAGCCTCTGTTTCGGGCGCCTTGAGAGAGCACTTATGGGCGGAACTTTGTGCGAGCATTCGTGCATTGGTCCAGGGTCGCTCCGAATCCCGCAAACCACGCCAATAGGTCCGGTTGCTTGGGGTAATTGTGCCGATCTCGATCGGCACAGGCGGCGAAGCTTTGAAATCCGCTGGATTTCAAAGCCTGGGAGCGGCGAATGAAAATAGCAGTGGTGGGTACGGGTTATGTCGGCTTGGTTTCTGGCGCATGTTTCGCCGAGAGCGGGCATGAAATCGCTTGTGTCGACAAGGATGCCAGCAAGATCGCGGGGCTGAAACGGGGCGTTGTCCCGATCTTCGAGCCTGGCCTGACGGACCTTATCCTGGCGAACGCGGCAGCAGGGCGCCTGTCGTTTACAACTGATTTGAAGCAGGCGCTTGCCGGTACCGAACTGGCCTTCATCGCGGTTGGCACCCCGCCGCGGCTCAGCGATGGCGAGGCCGACCTGAGCTTTGTCTTCAGTGCCGCGAAGGAAATAGCACTCGGGGCCAGTTCCGACCTGATCGTGGTCGTGAAATCGACGGTGCCGGTTGGCACTTGCGATGCGGTCAGGCGCGTCTTTGCCCGCGAGCGGCCTGAACTCGACGTCACGGTCGTGTCCAACCCGGAATTCCTGCGTGAAGGCAGTGCGATCAAGGACTTTCAGTGTCCGGACCGGATCGTGATCGGCGCCCAGGATGCCCGCGCGCTGCAGGCAATGAGGCGTCTCTACGCCCGGCAGGAAGCGGCCGGGGTGCCGCTGCAGTTTACCGCCAACAGAACCGCCGAACTCATCAAATATGCGGCCAATGCTTTCCTGGCGCTGAAAGTGTCGTTCATCAATGAGATGGCCGATGTCTGCGAGCAGGCTGACAGCGACATCGCCGAAGTCAGCATCGGCATGGGGCTCGACCATCGGATCGGTCAGGCTTTCCTGAACGCCGGCCCCGGATTTGGCGGCTCCTGCTTCCCGAAGGACACGATGGCGCTGTTGCGCACCTCGCAGGAATACGGCGTGCCGATGCGGCTGGTCCAGGAAACCATTTTCATCAACGACTCGCGCAAGCGCCGCATGGCCCAGAAGGTCATCGACGCATTTGACGGCGATATCAACGGCAAGACGGTCGCCGTGCTCGGGCTGACGTTCAAGCCCGACACCGATGACATGCGCGAAAGTCCGGCGATACCGCTGATAGAGACGCTGCAAAAGGCAGGAGCGATCATCCGGGCTTATGATCCAGTGGCACTGGAAAAGGCGCGAGCGATATTCAACGACGTTGAAATGTTCGCCGATCCCTATGAGTGCGTCTGTCAGGCGGACGCCATGGTGATGGTCACCGATTGGTCCGTCATCAAGAAGCTCGATCTGAAGATCATCGCGCAAAGCATGCGCACACGCGTCCTGGTCGACCTCAGAAATGGTTTTGACCGAGAGCGTGTCAGCGAGGCGGGTTTCACCCACATTCAGATCGGCAGACCGCCAGCGATCGCTGCCGACCAGGGAAACAACATTCACAAGGTAACGAGCGCCACGGTGGCGCGCGGTTCGGCGCCGGTCGAGCTCGCGAAAAGCCGAAGGAGAGGAGATCAGGCATGAAACACTCAACGGCAAGCGCGCTTCTCGGAGCGCTCATCCTCGGTGGAACCTTGGCCTTGCCGGTTGCCGGCGGCGCCGGCTCCCTGACGGGAACGGATCCCATCAAAACGAGTGCCACCGGGCCGGCCTTTGGAGCCTATGATCCCTATGGGGATTTCAGCACAGACAAGAGTGACAGCATAGAAGGGCTGTTCCTCCCCTGGGAAGACGTCGATCTGGCAAGTCTCCCGGCCGCCGATGCCTACGCACAGGCACGAGGCCGCTCGCTCCTGATCACGATCGAACCGTGGACATGGTCCAAGGACTGGCGAATAACCCCCAACGAACTGCGCGACGGCATCTTGGGCGGCAAATATGACTCCAACATGCAGGCGATCTGCGGCCTTGCTGGAGCGATGAAGAGCGCTGTCACGATTCGCTGGGCACAGGAAATGGAAGGCAAGACCGGCCGCTTTACCTGGGCCAACTGGTCGCCGAAAGATTACATCGCGGCCTACCAGCGTGTCGTCGACATCTGCCGCAAGGCCGCACCGACCGCAAAATACATGTGGTCGCCAAAGGGCGAGGAGGGCCTGGAAAAATACTATCCGGGCGACGGCTATGTCGACGTCATAGGCCTGTCGGTATTCGGCTTGCAGAAATGGGACAATGACAAGTTCGGCCGCGATCAGACGTTCGAGGAACTCCTGAAGCCCGGCTATGACCGCGCCGCGACATTTAAGAAACCGATCGTCGTGGCGGAACTCGGCTATTCCGGAAGCAAGGACTACGTCGCGCAGTGGGACATTGATTCACGAAAGAGCTATGCGGAGTTTCCGGCCCTGGTTTCAGTAAACTACTTCAACCAGAAGGAAGTGTGGCCCTGGCCGGATGGCTATGGCCTGCCTGATTGGAGAATTACCAAGAACATTCTGTACTGAGCACCCGGGTAGAGCGTCGGAACAACGTATCGCGTAAAATGAGTGATTGGGGTAGAGGCGTGAAAAGCGTATTGAAAAACTGTATCGCAACTGTGTTTGCCTGCTCTGCATTGATCATCACCCTCCAGGCACCGGCCATGGCCAAGACCGCGACGAAGGTCGCTGAACTGGCCATGAAGGCCGACGTGGTTTCCGACGAGGGCATCTACCAGATGTATCAGAACCGCACTTGGCTCTGGGGCCGAGACGGTGCCGGATACTTCGCCGTAAAGCGTCGCCAGTTCAGTGCCTGGACCTCGGACAAGGGCAAGCAGGGGTACGGTGACGGGATCTGGTTCATCCCTGGCGGAGGCAAGCTCTGCTTCCGCGCCAAATGGCATGGGGCGGGCGGCGACTCGAACGCGCTCAGCTGTTTCGAACATCGCCAGAGCGGCAGAATCCTCTATCAGCGCCGGGCCTCCGGCGGCGAGTGGTATGTGTTCAGAAGCGGCCACCGAAATCTTGCCGACGCGTTCTTCCAGATAAAATCTGGCGACTACGTCACCCGCAAGCAAACCCGAATCAAGAAAAACAGCAAGGGATAGTGGTCCCCAGTGATCGCATCGCGATGGCACGGATCTCGATGTCGTCTATGCTGACGTCAAGCATCACCTAGGCGCAGCCGTTACCCACCAGCGACTGCCGTCCACAGGCACCTGCGCCAGCGATGTACTTCCGCTTGCTTGTCCTCGCCGATAGGTGCTTTATCACAACCATGGCGGGTCACGAATGTGTACCATTTTTGCTACATTGTCCAAACATGTAGCCAAAATGCGAATTTTAGAAACTGCTAAACCATTAAACACTCACACATTCCGTGAATATGTTGGATAATCGATCGGAGCCAGGCGTCTTGCCTTGGCCTGCGGCGCTTTGAAAAGCGCGGGGGAAACTTTGGGTGGGGAAATGAAGACGACAAGTCTCGCGACCATTGGCAAGCGCCTTGGTCTTTTCGTAACGGTTTCAATGCTTGTTTGCGGCAACGCCGACGCGCTTACGCTCCGGGAAGCCATGGCGGTCGCGGTCGAGTCCAATCCGGAAATCGGCCAGGCCATTGAAAACCGCGAGGCGATCGAGTTCGAATTGCGTCAGGCGAAAGGGCTCTATCTGCCCAGCGTCGATATCGAGGCCTCCGCGGGTGTACGCCGACTCGACAATTCGTCGCGACGCGCGTTGTCCATTGAGGATGACGCACTCTATCCGGCGGAAGCCGATGTTGTCGTCACCCAGAAGCTTTACGACAATGGAGCACGGCGGGCCGAGCTGAACCGCCAGGCATCGCGGGTTGATGGCGCCTCCTTCCGTGTCCTGGAACGGTCCGAATTCATTGGCCTCTCCGTTGTCCAGGATTATCTCGAATACATGCTGCAGGCTTCGATCGTCGCCGAGGCGAAGAAAAACCTCGGCTTCCACCAGGCTATCCTGAGCGATATCCGGGCGGGCATCGAAGGTGGCGGACTGAACGAGGCCGACCGGCAGCAAGCCGAGGAACGGCTCTTCGCGGCCAAGGCACGCATGCAGGAAGCTTCCGAAGAGCTGGAGGCGTCCAAGATCCGGTTTTTCAAGACCGTGGGCAAACCGCTGACAAGCGCATCGCGGCCCGCCTCTGTCGCCAGCGCGCTGCCGAGATCGCTCGACGACGCGCTTGGCCTGGCGCGCGCCAACAATCCGCGCGTCCACATGGCCAACAGCGATCTTGATGCCTCCGCCGCCCAGGTGGATGCCGCCCGGGCTAAGTTCGGCCCGGAGATCATCGCGGAAGGCCGCGCCAGGGGCGGATATGATATCGACGGCGACAATGGCGACGCATCCGATCTGCAGGCACGGCTCGTGCTGCGCTGGAACCTCTATCGAGGCGGTATCGACAAGGCCAACGAACAAGAGCAGATTCGCCGCAACAGCGAGCAGCGGCTTGCGGTTCACCAGGTCTTGCGCGAGATCGAGGAAGCTGTCCGCACCTCGTGGGACCGCCGCTTCCGGCAGGCAGATCTGGCAAAGACGCTGAAGCAGCAGGCGGCCGCCAACGAAAAACTGGTCGCTTCCTACCGCGAGCAGTTCAAGGTCGGGCAGCGATCCCTGCTCGACGTGCTTGACGCGCAAAACACCCGGTTCAACACCGCGACGCTGGCGGACACGGCGTCCTACGCATCGCTTTTCGCGGAGTATCGCCTCCTGGCGGCGACCGGCCAGTTGCTGAAGACAATGGATCTCCAGCCGGCGAAGCAGGCCACCGCCTATGCTCAAACCGAGTTCGCGGTTCCCGCGACCCCTGACACCGAGACCTACGCGCGAACCCCGTCAGAACAGAAGAATGACCTGCCTTTCGACATCCTCGCACCGGTCAGGAAGAAGTGAACCGGTATGAGGATTGACTGAAAGTCCTGGCGTACGGATCGTGAATCAGCAGCCGCATATCCTCTCGCCCAAGGAGGCATTCAAACTCTGCCTTTCGGCGATTGCCGCCTATCTGGGCAGGCCAAGCGCCGAAACAGTGCTCTTCGCGGGAGTGCCGATTTCAGAGACGCGCATTGAAGTCAACGAGATCAGGCATATCGCCGAACGCATCGGCCTGGAGGTCAGCGAATTCAATCATCGTGACTTCCTGCGCGGAAAGGTCGACCTTCCGGCGATGCTTTTCCGCGTCAGCCAGCTGCCTATTGCCTTGCTGGCGGAAACCAGTGCCGGAGAATATCTCACGGCTCCCCAGGAGGATGGGCGCACGACGATTGGCCGGTCCGAACTGGCCGCGAGCTACATCAGCGGCGGCGTATCCTTCTCGATCACCTATGCCAACGCCACCGAGGAAATGAAAATCGGATCCGCTCAGAAGATCGAGCGGCGGCATTGGCTGACGGGAACGATGGGCGCTTTCTGGCGCACCTACTCGAAGGTCGTTCTGTCAGCGGTGTTCATCAACCTTCTGGCCATTGCCTCTCCGATCTTCACCATGAATGTCTATGACAGGATCCTGCCGAACAAGGCGATCTCGACGCTCTGGGTGCTGGCGATCGGGATTGGCGCCGTCATCGTGTTCGACCTGCTACTGAAAACGGCCCGGGCTTCTCTTATCGACTATGCCGGGCGGAAAGCCGATCTCAGGATATCCTACCTTTTGTTCGAAAAGGTGCTCAACTCATCGCTATCGGCGCGTCCGGGATCAACCGGCGAGTATGCAAACCGGATAACTCAATATGAGTTCGTGCGGGAATTCTTCACCTCCAACACCATCAGTGTCTTCATCGACACGGCTTTCGTCTTCGTCTTTCTCCTCGTCATCTACGCGATAGGCGACTGGTTGGTGATCATACCGGCGCTGGCCTTCGTGTTGTCGGTGATTGTCGGTCTGGTCACCCAACGCCGCATCGGCAAGCGGGTCGCTGCCTCGATGAACGAGGCCTCCCAACGCCAGGCTCTGCTGGTCGAGTCCATTTCCACGCTGGAGACGATCAAGTCGCTGCGCGCCGAAGCCTATCTCTTGAGGAAATGGGGCGAGCATTCCAAGAATGCCGCCAACACTTCCGAGAAGATCAAACAGCTCTCGGCCGCCGCCGGCAACATCACCCAGGCCATTCAGCAACTGGTGACTGTCGCCCTGGTCGTGGCCGGGGCCTATGCCTTTTCCGAGGGACATGTTTCAACCGGAGCCATCATCGGCACGGTGATGCTGGCGAGCCGGGCGGTGGCGCCGCTAGGCCAGATCGCAATCACCTTGTCCAGATCTCGGCAGGCCATGCTCTCGTTGAGGATGGTGAACTCGATCATGGCTCAACCGGAAGACCGGCCAGACACGGTTGGTTTCGTCAACCGACCCATCCGCAACGGCGCAATGGCGTTCAAGAACGTCGGCTTCGTCTATCCAGGGTCGGAAACCGAGGTTTTGTCGGGTCTGAATTTCTCGGTCAAGCCGGGAGAACGCATTGGCATCATCGGCCGTATCGGTTCAGGCAAGACAACAATGGGGCGCCTGATCGGCAGGCTCTTCCTGCCCACATCAGGCGAACTGCTGCTCGACGGCATTGATATCCGCCAATACCACCCGTCCGAGGTCCGCAGCGCGGTGGGCATCGTCGCGCAGGCTGGCGATCTGTTTTCGGGCACGATCAAGGAGAACCTCCTGATGGCGTGTCCTGAAGCGACCGATGAACAGATCATCGAAGCCGCGAAGGCCGCCGGTGTCGACGAGTTTGTCTCTCGCCACCCTCGTGGCTACGACATGAATGTCGGCGAACGGGGCACCAATCTCTCCGGCGGGCAGAGACAGACAGTAGCGATCGCGCGGCTGCTGCTCACCAAGCCGAAGATTGTCTTCTTGGACGAGCCCTCGGGCTCGATGGACCTTGCCTCGGAACGGCAACTGATAAGGCAACTCAAGACCGCCTTTGACCACAACACCACGCTGATCGTTTCAACTCACCGCTTCAGCATGCTCGAGTTGGCGGATCGCCTTATTGTTATCGAGCAAGGCAAAATAGTTGCCGACGGTGCAAAAGAACAAGTCATTCAAGCGCTGCAAAAAAACAGCGCGTGAACAAAAGAATTGTATCGGTCTTGAATTCGATATGATCGTGGGGCGTAGGAAATGCTTGCCAGTGAAGACCGCCCACCGCTTTTCGCGACGGCGTCCATATTTATCATAGCGGCGCTTTTCATCGCCTTTGTCGCTTGGGCATCATTCGCCGAGGTTGACGAGATCGCGCGTGGCGACGGCAAGGTCATACCCGCCTCCAAGACCCAGATCATTCAGGCCACTGAACCGGGCGTGGTTCAGGAGATCGCGGTAAAGATCGGCCAAGTGGTCAAGAAGAACGATCTGATCATTCGTCTCGACAACACATTGAATACATCCAGCCTGGGTGAACAGCAGGCCAAGGCACGCGCGCTGGAAGTGCGCATCGCCAGGCTCAAATACGAACAGAGCGGTAATATCACGGGCTCATTCCCCTGTCCGCAGGACATACAGTCGGTTGCTCCGCAAATCTGCGACAATGAGCAGAATCTGCTCGTTGCCCGGCGCGAGAACTTCGACAACAAACTGTCCGTGCTAAAATCGCGCCTCGACCAGCGCCAAAGGGAGCTGGACGAGGCGATCGCCAATTCCGATCGCCTGACCAAGAACCTGGCTGTGAGCGACCAGCAGGCGAAGCTGGTCGAATCGATGGTCAAAAAGGGCCTGATGGCGAGAACCGAGCAGCTCAAGGTCGAGCAGGAGCAGACCGAACTCAACGGCCAGCTGAACCTGGCCGGCGAGACGATCAAGAAGGCCAAGTCGGCCATCGTCGAGGCACAGTTGCAGGTCGAGGAACTGGGGCTGCAGTTGAAACAGGAAGCGCTGGATGACCTGACGCAGGCGCTGGCCGATCTTTCGGTGGTCGACGAGACCATTCGCGGCGCAACCGACAAGGTGGCGCGGACCGACATCCGCTCTCCTGTCGACGGGATCGTCAACACGATGGAATTGAACACCGTCGGCGCCTTCGTGCAGCCGGGCGCGGTGGTGGCCGGCATCGTGCCGACCTCCGAGACCCTGCTCGTCGAGGCGCGCGTGTCGCCACGTGACGTCGCCTTCATCCGCCCCGATCAGGATGCCTTGATTAAAGTCACCGCCTACGACTTCTCGATTTTTGGCGGTATAGAAGGTAAGGTCTCCAACATCACCGCCGACAGCCTTGTCGACCAGAAAACCGGAGAGCCCTACTATCAGGTGCGTGTCGCAACCGAGAAGTCGACGCTGCAGAGGGATGGAAAAGCGTACTCGATCATCCCCGGCATGATCTGTTCCGTCGATATCAAGACCGGACGCAAGACAATCCTGAGCTACCTTTTGAAGCCGATCAACAAGGCGCGTCAGGAGGCAATGAGTGAGCGATAGCGCCACCTCGACCCTACCTCTAGGCCGGCTGCATCTGCCGCTGGCATCGGAAGATTTCGGACTTGAGTTCCGGGTTGTGACGCGCGGCGGCATAAGGCGCGGCATCCGTCTGGAACGGGTTTTCTGGATCTCGCTCAAACAGATGGCGGAAGGCCGCAAATGCACGATCGGCATGCTGATCGACGAGATCGCCGAAAGTCAGATGGACAAGAAGAACCTGACTTCTGCGATCAGGGTGGCCTGCATACGCGCGCTGGCGAACGAAAATCTGACTTTGCGAAGGCTTGCGTCGATCAAGACGATCAACGCCATTCTGGTCGCCTGTCCCTCCCCTGCCTTCGCCCTGGCATCGTCGAAGAAGATCCTGACGTTCAACGCGCCGTTCCAGCAACTGGTCAGGCGTCAGTTGCCCGTGGGACCGAACGACGATGCGCGACAGGACCTGAGGCTGGCATTGGATCTCAATGTCATCGACATATTTGCCCGCCTCGACGCCAATGGCGAAACGCCGGTCGTCAGCGGCTTCGTCATCGGTGCTGGCGATCGTCGCTATCGGGGCCAGCTAAACGCGGTGCGGGCACCGGTGCTGGAACCGGAATTGCTGATGGCGTTTGTCTTTAGCGGCTGACAGGCATCGCCAAAAGCAAGATCGGCTTCGCGACAACGACTGAGGGGCGGACAGCAATCCGCTGCACCGAAAGCGCGCTCTCACCTGATATCGGCCTGCAATCCTTCGCCCGGCGCCACCGTCTGGAGGCCACCCCTGAAGTCGGCCACCTGCGGGGCACCAGGCCTTGATCCATGGATCCATGCCCGATCGGTGCTGAACGAATACAGAGGCTGATAGTCCGGCAGGTCGCTATCCCTAAGCACCTTGTTGCCAAGGCTGTCGAGGATGAAGGCGCCGCTCGCGGTGCTGACCGACAGCACGGCATGGAAGAAACCTCGCTTGCGGTCCTGGAGCACCACGAGCGACATGCTTTGCGCCGGGATGCCGGCCCTCAGCAGCGCCGTCATCTTGAGAATGGCGAAATCTTCACAGTCGCCGGCTCGATTGGCAAGAATTTCGGAAGGCTTTGCCCAGTAGTCGAGCTTACCGTAGACAACACTGTCCTTTCGGTAGGCAATGAGCCGGTTGACGGTGCTATTGATGAAGGACAGCTTCTCGCTGAAGCCCTTGCCTTGTGCCGCGGAAATCATGTTCACGAAGGCCGGGCTCTTGCGCTCGCAGGCGCTGCCTGCCGAGCAGCCGACTATCGCCTGATAGACAGGCGCCCAGCGTGCCGAAACGGGAAAGTTGCGCATGGATAGTGCAACAGACCCGAACACGCCCGGAATGATCGCTGCCGTCTGTACGGGATCGATCCCAGGAGAATCCTGCGCCATTGCCGGGTCGAGCTCGCCGTTTGCGGGCGCCGGGCCGTAGCCGCTCGCGACAATGCCGTTTTGATAAGCCTCGGCAGGCTGCCAGGGATGGTATCTCTCCAGGGAAACACCGCCGAGACAAGGCGGGGCCATGACCGCCTCCAGCGACCTCTCCCGAGGCATCTCACCCCTGGAATCCGTCCTGGCGTGGGCAGGCATCGCCAGACCCGCGAAGCCGATTGCCAGCACAAGAACTTTGAGCCTGGTTGTTCCCAGAGCGTTTTTTTGTTTTTTCATAGCGCCCACCTTTGACTGTGGACACTACCTTTCTTGTCTCAAATTATTGGAAAGGAAGGTGGATAACTTTGACGCAAGAAGCTTCGTCTATTTTGTGTAAAATTTTACACGTATTTATACTTCTATTTACCAAGCCGGCGTTGGTCGCGCTGTCGGCAATCACGTTACCTGAGCCGCCCTATAACCCAGTATATCTACTCGGTTTACCAAGCGTAAAAAAAGCCATTACACGCATATTCAGCTATATCTAATATATTGACGGACCGTTGCAAAGGCTGGGGCCCGGCTGTCTCTTTCCGGGAAATGCCGGAGGGGTTTTAGCTATGGCGACCAGTATTGAGTTGGATAATGTTTCGGGCTCGTGGGACGAGCATTCCGTTTCCAGCAACCACAACGATCCGATGATGCCGTTCCAGGTCGCGCAGGCCGCTCCGGCCGAGCAAGCAGCACCGGCGGCTCAGGCCGCGCCTGCCGCCGCGGAACCTGTGCCGGTCGATGTCGGCGGCGGCGCACCGGTGGTCACTCCTCCTGCGGCAAACGCCCCCCACGAATACGTGGCTGACGCAAGCAACATCGTCAGGCTTCCCGCCAATGTTTCGATCGACAACATCAAGGTCGATGGCCACAACCTGCTGCTCGAGCAGGCCGACGGCTCCGTCATCGTCATCAAGGACGGCGCCCTGAACGTGCCGACCTTCATCATCGGCGACGTCGAACTGCCGCGCGTTGCCTTGCTGGCGGCCCTGGAAGGCAGCCATGTCGACGTTGCCTTTGGCGCGGACGGCTCCATCTCGGCCGGCGGCAACACGACCACCAGCAGTGCCGGCGGAAACTTCGAAATTCCAGCCGGAGGCATCGGTGACGGCTTCGGCCTGTCGGCATTGTTGCCGCCAACGGCCCTGCAGTTTGGCCTGCTTGACCGGCGCGAGCTGTTTGTGAGCCCCATCAAACCGAATTCCACGCCGTCGATCACCGACTTGGCGCCCGCGCTGGATGGTGGCGACACGGTTGCATACGAAAGGGACTGACCTCGGCTCCCGACACCAGCGAGACCGGCACCGGCACTTTCACCATCACCTCGCCTGACGGCATCGGCAAGCTGACTATTGCCGGCCAGGATATCTCTGGCGCCGCTCTTGCCAACAGCGCATCGACCCCAGTCAGCATCACCACGCCGTTCGGCAATACGCTGACCGTTACCGGTTACGACGCCAGCACCGGCCAGGTGAGCTACAGCTACACGCTGGTCCACAGCGAGACCCATCCCGGCTCGGGCACCGATTCCATTTTCGAAAACTTGACGGTAACAGTCACCGACACCGACGGTGACATCTCTGTTCCCGGAACGCTGTCGGTTCAGATCGTCGATGACGTACCGACGGCCAATGCGGATATCGGCAACGTGCCATCCGGCAGCCATGCCGCCATCAACGGCGATGTGTTCGTCAACGATGTGTTCGGCGCGGACGGCAAGGATGCCGCCGGTGGCGTGGTCGGCATAG
>JBDSLV010000485.1:0-5910 GCA_039916205.1 Mesorhizobium sp.
TGACGCCGGATGGCCTGTTGCAGCTCATCGACCTGCTCAATCCGGAAAACGAACCGGGCCGGTTGACGCTGATCGCGCGCTTCGGCTCCGACAAGGTCGCCGACCACCTGCCGAAGCTGGTGCGCGCAGTGCAGAAGGAAGGCCGCAGCGTTGTGTGGTCGTCGGATCCCATGCATGGCAACACCATCGAGGCCGCCGGCTACAAGACACGGCCGTTCGACCGCATCCTGAAGGAGGTTCAGACCTTCTTTGAAGTGCATCGTGCCGAAGGCACGCATCCGGGCGGTATCCATGTCGAGATGACTGGCAAGAACGTCACCGAATGCACCGGTGGTGCGCGTGCCATCACGGCCGAGGAATTGCAGGACCGCTACCACACCCATTGCGACCCGCGCCTCAACGCCGATCAGGCGATCGAACTGGCCTTCCTGGTGTCGGATCTTTTGAAGAAGAGCCAGCCGGTGCAGCACAAACAGATTGCGAACGGCTGATAACGATCTGAAACAGTTGATAAAAAAGGCGCTGGAGAGACCCGGCGCCTTTTTCATTTGAGGTCAACAATGCGGTCCGGCAAGCCGGGAAGCGTCAGTCCTTCTTGTAGAGCAGCCAGCTCTTGCCGGCCCTGCCGGCCATGGCGGAATGCTTGGTCACGCGGTTGCGCCCGCTGACCTTCGAGCGATAGAGCGCCCGGTCGGCCTTGGTGTAGAGGTCTTCGGGACCTTCGGCCTCGGAAGCCATGCAGATGCCCATGGACACGGTGACCATCCCATAGTTGGTGCCGGTCTGGCTGCTGGTGAACGCCGTCTGTTCGATCAGCGCGCGGATCCGCTCGGCGATCTCGTAAGTGGTGTCCTCGCTGGCGCCCTCGATGATCAGCGCGAATTCCTCGCCACCGGTGCGGGCAACAAACATGTCGCCAAGAATGCTGGTCTGGAAAATGTCGGCGATGATCTGGATGATCTTGTCGCCGACGGGATGGCCGTAGCGGTCGTTGATGTCCTTGAAACGGTCGATGTCGGCAAGGATCAGCGCGTTGAACAGGATGCCCTTGTTGCTGTTGTAGATCCTGGTGATTTCCTTGTCGAAGGCGCGACGGTTCCAGATATGGGTCAAGGGATCGGTATCGGCGAGCTTCTTGTACTCTTCAAGCTTCGACTTGACGCTTTCGAGCTCGGCCGTCTTGTCGCTGAGTGTCGAGGCCACCTGCCTGCCGTGGTCGAGTGTCGAGTTGGTGGCGGTCGCCATGGCGTTGGCGATCTTTTGCAGAAGATCCTGGGACAAAAGGCTGCGGCCGCTAAGCCCGCTCGACGTCTCGTCGAGAATCCTGCCGTATTTTTCGATGTGGCTGCGCTCGCTCCTCAACAGCAAAGCGACGTCTTCAAGCTCCTTGGCGATGACGTCCCTAGCGTGTTCGACGATGCTGGGCCCATGGTTCTGGGCAAAGAAGGTGCGGCCGATCGCGTCAAGCTCATCCTGGGTCGGGCGGCTGGTCAAGGAGACGACGGCAAGGCTGAGCTCACGATTGGTGCCGCTCAGCGCTTCGTAGAAGATCTCGTAGTTGCGCGGCACTCCGAGCACACCCAGCTGACGCATGGTGGCGACAACCGTGGCTGCGATGTCGGTGTTTCGTTCGGTCGGGACGGCTGCCGGTTGCATGACTGACTCACTCTCCCCCTTGGATCCCGACGCAGAATTTCACGGGCTTCCATCTGTCGCCGTCTTGGGGAGACGCTATCCGGCATTTCACAACATCATGCGAAGAGCCGCGTCCCCACACACGGCTTTCACTTGCCGGGGACAATAAATGCGGCAGCGCTAAAGTTTCCTTAATTTACACGGGCTCGGCGTGTTTTTCTCTACCTGTGGCTGTAGAAGCCTTTAACCTGTGCACCAACAAATCCCCGGCCACTCCCGTTGCATGTCGCATTTGCTTGCGTATAGCCGGCACAAAGCTGGAATCCTGCCGCCTGTGTTGGGGTCACAGGATATTTTCTGAAAGGGGATGGAATGAGTGACAATCACAAGGGATCGTGCCTGTGCGGAGCGGTGAGCTTCAAGACGCGCGGGGCGCTGCGTGGCGTTGTTTATTGTCATTGTTCACAGTGCCGCAAGCAGAGCGGGCATTTCTATGCCGCGACCAATGTTCCCAATGCCAACATCGTGGTTGAAGGTTCCGAGAACATCACCTGGTACGAAGCGTCGTCCTTTGCGAAGCGCGGATTCTGCAAGGCGTGCGGGTCGTTGCTGTTCTGGAAGCCGGTGGACCAGGATTATATCTCGGTGATGGCGGGCCTGTTCGACAGGCCGACGGAACTCCAGGGCGAGTGCCACATCTTTGTCGCGGACAAGGGCGACTATTATTCGATCGACGACGGGCTGCCGCGGTTCGAAAAATCGACACCTTCCATCCCTGTCGCTGAATGAATCTTGGACAAGTCGCCTTCTTCCATTGATCTGGCCAGCCATTGCATTATCCCGTGCCGGTGATTCGGAGAGGGTTTGGGCATGCAGCGGCTGATCGACGCTTTTTTCAATTCGGTGCGGGCGTTTCGCAAACTGGCTTCCAGCGAGAAGGCCTTCCAGCAGGAACTGATGCTGCTGGTGCTTGCCTTGCCGCTTGGCTGGCTCGTTTCGGTGTCGTGGCGCGGCTATGCGCTGCTGGTCGGCGCGGTGCTGCTACTAATCATGGTCGAAGTGCTGAACACCGGCATCGAGGCGGCGTGTGATGCCTTCAGCCGCGAATTCAATGTCGACATCCAGTTGGCCAAGGATTGCGGTTCGCTGGCGGTGCTGATCTCGGTGCTGATCGTTGCCGGCGTCTGGGGCATCGCCATCATCGAGCGGATCACCGGCCTGCCGATCTGATTGACGATCAGCCTTCCCTGGCGCGCTCTTTTTTGGCGATGTGGCGGGCGATGAGCCAGGCAATGACGGCTACGCTCAGGCCGATGCCGAGACCAATCAGCAGCCGCTCGTGACGAGCCAGTGCCTGGCCGATGATGCTCTCCGCGCCCAGTCCGAAGACGTAGCCGATGGTGACGAACAGGCCGGCCCAGACGATCGACGAGATGGCGTTGAGGATGATGAAGCGCGGCATGGTGATGCGCGAGAGCCCGGCCGCCACGCCGCCGATGAGGCGCATGCCATAGATGTAGCGGTTCGACAGCACGAAGATATTGGGGTGGGTGTTGAGCAGACGATAGGCGCGGCGAAAGCCGGGTCGCCTGCGCAGCCTGGTGACATAGCGGTGTTCGGCGAAACTTCGCCCGAGGATGAAGAAGAACGTGTCGCCGACAAAGGCACCGAAGGCGGCGGTGGCGAGCGCATGCCACAGAACGAAGATATGCTGATGCGAGAAAAAGCCGCCGAGGATGGCGGCACTCTCGCCTTCGGCGACACAGCCGAGAAAAACGGCAATCAGCCCATAATGTTCGACAAGACGATGGACGAGGTCCGTCATGAAGACGTCTGCTGCGAAAGTCTGTCGTCGATCCGCTGCACCTGTTCGGCCAGGCGCACGATTTCGTTGCGCATGCCGATGATCTGGCTGTGACGTAGTTCGTCCAGCTTTTCATGCAACGCCATGATCTCGATCTCGGCTTTCAGGTTGACCTCGTAGTCGTGGGCCGCATCGATGCGGTCGCGCTCGGTCTGGCGGTTCTGCGCCATCATGATCACTGGCGCCTGCAAGGCGGCGACCATGGAGAGGACGAGATTGAGGAAGATGAACGGGTAGGGGTCGAACGCATCGCGCGACAACAGCCAGACATTGCCCGCGGTCCACACGACCAGGAAGGCGAGAAAGGTCAGGATGAACGACCACGAGCCGCCGATCCGCGCGATCGTATCGGCCAGACGGTCGCCAAATGTCTGGTGGAAGGCGACGGCCTTGTTGGTGTCCCTGGAGATTGTCGTGCGCTCGAGCGTGCTTTGCAGAACGCGGCTCTCAAGCACACTGAGACCGTCAGGCCGCCGCTTCAGCCAGCGGTTTGCCAGATCATCAATCGTCTTGTTCATGGTCGTCTCCGTCCTCCACACTGATAGACGTAGAGGCTGCCGGGCCGTGCGGGAAGTGTTAGATTGATTCGAGTTGCCGAGGGACCGATGGCCGATTTCAAGAAGATTCGCGCTCGCGCCGCAAAACGCAAAGGCGGCGAGGGGGAACTGACGTCGCTGCTGGGACCGATGCCTAGCAATGCGGCTCTGGCCGGCGTTACGGATGACCGCATTCTGTCGACCATGGCCGAGCGTGTTTTCGCCGCCGGTTTCGTCTGGCGTGTCATCGAGCAGAAATGGCCGGGCTTCGAGGCGGCGTTCCTGGGCTTCGAGCCGAAGCGGCTGCTGTTTCAGCCCGACGATTTCTGGCACGACCTGACAGCCGACAAGCGCATCGTGCGCAATCCGCAGAAGATCAAGTCGGTGCGCGACAACGCTGCCTTCGTTGAGCGTGTCTCCAAGGAACATGGCAGTTTCGGCAAATTCCTCGCGGCTTGGCCGGCCGACAACCAGGTCGGCCTGATGGCCTATCTGAGCAAGCATGGCAGCCGGCTTGGTGGTAACACCGGTCAGTATTTCCTGCGCTGGCTGGACTGGGACGCCTTCGTCATCTCTGGCGACATGGCGGCGGCACTTCGCGATGCAGGCCTCGATATCGCGGTCAGCCCGACATCGAAGAAGGATCTCGACAAGATCCAGGCACAGGTCAATGCCTGGGCCGTGGAAACCGGACTGCCGCGCCGGCATATTTCACGCATCCTGGCGATGTCCATCGGCGAGAACAATTCGCCGGAAACGCTGCGCCAATATATGGGCGAGGACTGACCGCCGAAATTGGTCCAAACGAACGCCATTGCCGGGCGAATTCCGCCGCGCTAAGTCAGCAGGCATGACCAAGAAGACCGCTCCCGATATCCTGCGCATCGCCGTCGCCCAGCTCAACCCAACGGTCGGCGATATTGCCGGCAACCTTGCCAAGGCGCGCGAGGCGAGGGCGGACGCTGCCCGGCAGGGCGCCGACATCGTGCTTTTCACCGAGCTGTTCCTGGCCGGCTATCCGCCGGAAGATCTGGTGTTGAAGCCATCCTTCCTGAAGGCCTGCGAGCGGGCGGCGGAGGATTTTGCCAAGGACACCGCCGATGGCGGGCCGGGCGTCATCATCGGCACCCCGCTGAAGCGCAAGAGCGGCACGCACAACTCGATCATCGTTGCTGACGGCGGCAAGATCCTGGCCGAGCGCTACAAGCTCGACCTGCCCAACTATGGCGAATTCGACGAGAAGCGCGTCTTCCAGGCCGGACCGGAGATGCAGGGGCCAGTGAATTTCCGTGGCGTGCGCCTCGGCATCCCGATCTGCGAGGATATCTGGGGCGACGTCGCCATCTGCGAGACCCTGGCGGAAAGCGGGGCGGAAATCCTGCTGGTGCCGAACGGTTCGCCCTATTATCGCGCCAAGATCGATGTCCGCCACCAGGTCGTCATCCGCCAGGTCATCGAATGCGGCCTGCCGATGATCTATGCCAACCAGCTTGGCGGCCAGGACGAACTGATTTTCGACGGCGCCTCGTTCGCTGTTGGCGCCGACAAGACACTGGCTTTCCAGATGAGCCAGTTCGAGGAGGCGGTCGACGTCACCACTTGGAAGAGAAGCCGCGTCGCCGCAGGCGCGCAAAATGAAAATACTTCCGATCATTGGGTCTGTTCCGAAGGCCCGATGTCGAAAATCCCCGAGAGGGAAGAAGCCGACTACCGCGCCTGCATGCTGGGGCTGCGCGACTACGTCAACAAGAACGGCTTCAAGAATGTCGTGCTCGGCCTGTCCGGTGGCATCGATTCGGCGATCTGCGCCGCCCTTGCCGTCGATGCGCTGGGTGAGGAGCGGCTGCGCGCCGTGATGATGCCCTATCGCTACAC
>JBDSLV010000486.1:0-5127 GCA_039916205.1 Mesorhizobium sp.
GCCTGATGGCCTGCCGTGAGGAGTTCGGCGACAAGAAGCCGCTCAAGGGCGCCCGGATCACCGGTTCGCTGCACATGACCATCCAGACGGCGGTGCTGATCGAGACGCTGAAGGTGCTCGGCGCCGACATCCGCTGGGCATCCTGCAACATCTTCTCGACGCAGGACCATGCTGCGGCGGCTATCGCCGAGGCCGGCATCCCGGTTTTCGCCGTCAAAGGCGAGTCGCTCGAGGAATACTGGGACTATACCGACAGGATTTTCCAGTGGGCCGATGGCGGCACGTCCAACATGATCCTGGACGATGGCGGCGACGCCACCATGTATATTCTGATCGGCGCCCGCGCCGAGGCAGGCGAGGACGTGCTTTCCAACCCGCAGAGCGAGGAAGAGGAATACTTCTACGCCCAGGTCAAGAAGCGCCTGAAGGCTTCACCCGGCTTCTTCACGAAGCAGAAGGCGGCGATCCGCGGCGTTACCGAAGAGACCACGACAGGCGTCAACCGGCTCTACCAGTTGCAGAAGAAGGGCCTGCTACCGTTCCCTGCAATCAACGTCAACGACTCGGTCACCAAGTCGAAATTCGACAACAAGTATGGCTGCAAGGAATCGCTGGTCGACGGCATCCGCCGTGGCACCGATACGATGATGGCCGGCAAGGTTGCCGTGGTCTGCGGCTACGGCGACGTCGGCAAGGGCTCGTCGGCTTCGCTCAAGGGCGCCGGCGCCCGCGTCAAGGTTACTGAAGTCGATCCGATCTGCGCCTTGCAGGCGGCGATGGACGGTTTTGAGGTCGTCACGCTCGAAGACGCTGCTCCGACCGCAGACATCGTCATCACCACGACCGGCAACAAGGACGTCGTCACCCTCGACCATATGCGTTCGATGAAGGACATGGTGATCGTCGGCAACATCGGCCATTTCGACAACGAGATTCAGGTGGCCGCGCTGCGCAACCTGAAATGGACCAACGTCAAGCCGCAGGTCGACATGATCACCTTCCCGGATGGCAAGCGCATGATCCTTTTGTCGGAAGGCCGCCTGCTCAATCTCGGCAACGCCACCGGACATCCGAGCTTCGTCATGTCGGCGTCCTTCACCAACCAGGTGCTGGCCCAGATCGAGCTGTATACCAAGCCCGGCCAGTACGAGAACAAGGTCTATGTCCTGCCCAAGCACCTCGATGAAAAGGTCGCACGCCTGCATCTCGACAAGCTCGGCGCCCGCCTGACCGAACTCTCGGGCGAACAGGCGGCCTACATTGGTGTGACGCCGCAGGGTCCTTTCAAGCCGGAACACTACCGCTATTAACCAAACTCAAATTTACTACTAGATATTGAAGCCGGGCGATTGACATTTCGCCCGGCTTTATTTTTGCGCGCCAAGCGCCTTCACGCCGATTCGGCGAGGGTTTATTGTCAGGTGATTCGCGACGCTTCCAGCCCGAAAGGGGGAAAGAGAAGCGCGCATCAGGGCGGTCTTGCATTCAGGCGGCGGAGAGGACCAAGACATGCCGGGGCAACACCCGCACAAGGCGGGACGGGCCGTTTCCGGCGGCCATGACGATTCGAGGATCAGCAACTCGGCTGTGAAGGGCGAGGCCGTTTCCTGGCGTGCCCGCGCTGGCGCGCTTCTTGCCGCCTCCGCGTTTTCAAGCCCTTTGCTTGGCGCGGTTGCGCATGCCGAAACCGCCAATGTGGTCACAACGGGGCTGTCGCTCAGCACGGTCGAGGTCATTCAGCTTGCCGTATTCGTCGGGGTAACGGGCGCCGCGCTGCTTTCGGCCCTCGTGCTGATCCGCGAAAGAACGCGCACCTCGTCGCAGAACCTGGAACTCAGGAGCCGCCTGGCCGACGTCAATGCAGCCTTGCGGCGTTCCGAGGCGCTGCTCAACATGCGCGACCAACGCGTCGTGGTATGGGCCTCTGAGAACAAGAAACCCGATCTTGTCGGTACATTGCCGCTGGAAAGCGGCGCACCGGAAGACCGCGCTGCGTTCCTCGCTTTTGGACGCTGGCTGATGCCTCGTTCGGCGGCGGCGCTCGAACATGCCGTCGCGGCATTGCGGGAAAAGGCAAAGCCCTTTGACCTCCTCATCGAATCGCAGGCCGGCGCGCCACTCGAAGTGCATGGGCGCAAGAGCGCGGCTCATGTACTGGTGCGTTTCGTTTCCCTGTCGGAGACACAGCGCAGTCAGGCCAGGCTGAAAATCGAGAACCAGCGCCTCTCCGCCGACTATGAGACGATCGTCGGCCTGCTTGATGCCTTGAAGATGCCGACATGGCTGCGCACGGCGGATGGACGGCTGAGATGGGTCAATCGGGCCTATGCCGATGCGGTCGAAGCCGAAAGCGCGGATGCCGCGGTCCGTGACGCCAAGGAGTTCCTTGGTGGTCAGGCGCGCGATGCGATCGCAGCCCAGCACACGTCGCATCCGGTGTTCGACCAGGCGCTTTCCACTGTCATCGAGGGCGATCGGCGCATGTTTGCCGTGACGGACTTCGCCGGCGCCGATGGCTCGGCGGGTCTTGCCTCCGACACCAGTGCTATCGAGACCATTCGCGGCGAGTATGAGCGGACGGTGAGAAGCCACGCCGATACGCTTGACCAGCTCAACACCGCCGTCGCGATTTTCGACGCCGACGAGAAGTTGCGGTTCTTCAATCAGGCGTTCCAGAAACTCTGGGGCCTGGACTCGGGATTCCTGCACAGTGCCCCTGACAACGCCCTGTTGCTCGACCGCCTGCGCAGCGAAGGCAAGATTGCCGAGCAGCCGGAATGGCGCCGCTGGAAGGAAGGTCTGCTTGGTGCCTATCGCGCGGTGGAATCGCAGGAACATTGGTGGCATCTGCCTGACGGCAAGACCATCCGCGTCGTTGCAAATCCGCAGCCCAAGGGCGGCGTGACCTGGGTCTTCGAGAACCTGACAGAAAAGATGGACCTGGAAAGCCGTTACCAGACGGCGGTGCGCGTTCAGGGCGAGACACTCGACAATCTCGCCGAAGGCGTGGCCGTCTTCGGTCCTGACGGACGGCTCCGATTGTCGAACCCGGCCTTCGCCAAGCTCTGGGGGCTGAGTGCCGAAGCGGCCAAGCCCAATGTGCACGTGTCCACGATTCGCGACCTCTGCGACCGCCAGGCTGTCGACAGCCCCTGGCCAGGCTTCGTGGCCGTCATTACTGGCTTCGACGACGAGCGCCGTGACCGTCACGGCCAGGCTGAGCTCAACAATGGCTGTGTGCTGAGCTACGCCATTATTCCGTTGCCCAACGGGCAAGTGATGACGACCTTTGTCGACGTCACTGACAGCGTCAATGTCGAACGGGCTCTGAAGGACAAGAACGAAGCGCTGCAGAGATCGGACCAGATCAAGAATGATTTCGTCCAGCACGTCTCCTATGAGTTGCGCTCCCCACTGACCAACATCATCGGCTTCACCGAATTGCTTTCACTGCCGGCCACCGGGCCGCTGAGCCAGAAGCAGCGCGAATATGTCGAGCATGTCGGCTCGTCGTCTTCGGTCCTGCTCACCATCGTCAACGATATTCTCGACCTGGCCACCGTCGATGCCGGCATCATGCAGCTCGATATCTCCGAGGTGCGGATCGATCGGACCATCGCCGCTGCCGCCGAGCTCGTGGCCGACCGGCTGGAGGAGCATTCGATCACGCTCAAGGTCGATGCCGCCGCGGCGCCGAAGAGCTTTCACGGCGACGAGATCCGCATTCGCCAGATCCTCTACAATCTGCTTAGCAACGCCGCCAACTATGCGCCGGAGGCAAGCACCATCACGCTTGCCTGCCGGCAATTGGCGGAGGGTGTCGAGTTCTCGGTCCATGACAGCGGGCCCGGCATGCCGCCGGACGTGCTTGATTCGGTGTTTCGCCGCTTCGAGCCGCGTGCCAACGGCGGCCGCCGGCGCGGCGCCGGCCTCGGCCTTTCGATCGTCAAGAGCTTTGTTGAACTGCATGGCGGCAGCGTTCGTATCGAGACCGGCAAGGACAAGGGCACGACCGTCATCTGCACCTTTCCCGACACGCCGGGCATGCGCGCCGCGGCTGAGTAGCGCGCTCGATGGCGGATTTGGTGCTGGAGCGATTGCTTGCCGATGAAACGGAGACGGCACGGCTGGGTGAAGACCTCGCCTTGTCGCTGCGCCCGGGCGATGTTCTCGCCCTCAAGGGCGATCTCGGCGCCGGCAAGTCGACCCTGGCACGGGCGCTGATCAGGACATTGGCCGACGATGCCGGCCTCGACGTGCCAAGCCCGACCTTCACCCTGGTGCAGAGCTACGACACCCGCGTTCCGGTGCACCATTTCGATCTCTATCGCCTGTCCTCGGCGGCCGAAATCGATGAGCTCGGGTTCGACGAGACGCTGCTGCAAGGAGCCGCCCTGGTCGAATGGCCGGAAAGGGCCGAGGCCTATCTGCCGCCGACATCGGTTCTGATCGAGCTGACCCATCACGGCGATGGCCGGCTGGCGAGGCTGTCTGGATACGGCGCTGCGTTCGACCGCGCGGCGCGGTCACTGGCCATGCGCGACTTTCTGGTTGGCGCTGGTTGGGGCGAAGCGCGGCGGCGCTACTTCATCGGCGACGCTTCGGCCCGCTCTTATGAAATCGTCTCGCGCGACGGCTTTCAGCCGCTGGTGCTGATGAATTCGCCGCGGCTGGTGCTGGGGCCGCCGGTGCGCGACGGCAAACCCTATGCGGTGATTGCCCACACGGCCCAGTCGGTCTCGGCATTTGTCGCCATCGACCGTGCCTTGAAGGCCGGCGGGGTCAGTGTGCCGGTGATCGAAGCCGAGGATCTGGATCAGGGCTTCCTTCTGCTTGAACATCTCGGCTCGGAGAGCTTTCTCGACGGCCATGGGCAACCGGTGACCGAGCGGTACCAGGCGGCTGCCGAACTGCTGGCCATGATGCATGGCCGGACCTGGGCCGACCGCATGGAGGTTATTCCCGGCGTGGTCCATGAGGTGCCGCCCTTCGATCGCGATGCGATGATGATCGAGGCCGATCTCCTGATCGACTGGTATGTACCGGCGATCACGGGCAGCCCGCCCAGCGACGCCTTGCGCGCCGGCTATCACAAGGAATGGAACGCTCTCCTCGACCGCCTGAACG
>JBDSLV010000487.1:0-7741 GCA_039916205.1 Mesorhizobium sp.
GATGCTCGGCTTCAGCCGGGAAGGCAGCCACCAGGCGCCGCCAGGTCTCGGCATCCGCCTTGGAAAAAGCGGCGATGCGGCTGGCGGTTCTTTCCAGATCATTGCTGACGCCGAACCAGCGTCCATCAGGGAAGGCGCTGGCGAAACAATCGGCCACCGGAGCGAACTCCAGGCCCTGCGTTTTCAATTCATTTGCATATTTCTGGTGGAAGGCAGAGCCGGCGAACAGGCTGAGATTCATCGCGCCGAAATCGTGGCGGAAGCCGGGAAGGGTGAATTCACGGGTCTGCACAGCGCCACCAATTGTTGCACTGCGCTCGAAAACCCCGGTTTTCCAGCCTTTGAGCGCCAGATGCGCGGCGCATGCCAGAGTGTTGTGGCCCGCCCCGATCAATATGGCGTCGAACTCGCTCACGCCCCGTTCCCATTTTTCCTTTATGCTTAAAGATAATTGCAGATGCATATGTTTTCGTCTAGTAGGATATTAAGGGCCGAGACGAGCCTTCCGCATTATCGTGAAAGAGGGAACAGAGACCATGGACACGCAAAAACTCCTCGGCGAAGTCGCCGGCCAGCTTCTTTCGGGCGCTATCAAGGTGGTCGATCTGTCGGCGCCGCTTGGCCCCGACACACCGCTGATCAAGCTGCCGCCGGAACTCGCGGTAGACACGCCGAAAGTCGAGATCCACACCATCTCCGCCTATGACAAGAATGGCCCGTGGTGGGCGTGGAACTGGCTGAAGCTCGGCGAGCATTCGGGCACCCATTTCGACGCGCCCAAGCATTGGATCACCGGCAAGGATTATGCCGACGGTGCCACCGACACCATTCCGGTGCAGAACTTCGTTGGCCCGGTCAATGTCATCGACTGTTCAAAGGAATCCGCCGCCGATCACGACTTCCTCCTCACCGTCGATCACATCAAGGCGTGGGAAGCCAAGCATGGCGCCATCAACGCCGGCGAATGGGTGGTGATGCGCACCGACTGGTACAAGCGCAACGGATCGGAAGCGGAATTCCTCAATGCCAACGAGACCGGCCCGCACACGCCAGGCCCGACGGCGGAAGCCATCCAGTTCCTGATCAGCAAGAACATCAAGGGCTGGGGCAGCGAGACGATCGGCACGGATGCTGGCAAGGCAGGCGGCATGGAGCCGCCATTCCCGGCACACACGCTGATGCACAAGGCCAACCGCTACGGCCTGGCCAGCCTGTGCAACCTCGACCAGTTGCCGCCGAAAGGCGCAATCCTGATTGCCGCGCCGCTCAAGATCGAACACGGCACCGGCAGCCCGATCCGCGCGCTGGCCTTGGTGCCGAAAGCCTGACCGAAGGCACTCCGAGGTGAGCCAGCCGGACCACATCATCGTCGGCAGCGGCATCAACGCGCTGGTCTGCGCGGCGATGCTTGGCGGCAAAGGGGCGCGGGTGCTCGTCCTCGAGCGCAACGACCGCATCGGCGGTTGCATGCGCACCGAGGAGATCACCGCGCCCGGCTTCATCCATGACGTGATGGCGACGACCTTCGTCTTGTTCATCACGTCGCCGGCCTTTGCAGCACTTGGCGGGGACCTTGCCCGGCACGGGCTTGAATTCTGTCACACCGGCACGCCGACCGGCGTGCTTCGCCCCGACGGCAGCCATGCGGTGCTCGGCACCGACCGTGCCGCCAATATAGCGGCGCTGAATGCGATTTCGGCCGGCGACGGCGACCGGCACGCTGAGGATGTCGGCGGCATCGAGCGCAATGCCGGGCTGCTGTTCGGTCTGCTCGGTGGCAGCCTGTGGTCCTATCCGACAGCGAAGCTTCTGGCTGGCGACGCCTGGCGGCGCGGCCCGCGCGGCCTTGCCGCTTTTCTCGGCGAGGCGCTGGCGCCGGCACGCGGCTGGCTTGAAAGCAGCTACCAATCCGAAACCATCCAGGCGCTTTGGGCGCCCTGGGTGCTGCATGCCGGCCTTGGGCCGGAAGATGCCTTCTCCGGCCAGATCGCCAAGGTCATCGCCTTTGCGCTGGAGGCCGCCGGCGCACCGATCGTCAAGGGCGGCGCGAAAAACCTGCTTGCCGCGTTCGAAGCCTTGATCCGGGAACGCGGCGGCGACATCCGCACCAGCGCCGATGTCGATTCCATCGTCCAGGGCGGCGGCCGTGCCACGGGAGTACGGCTGGCCTCGGGCGAAACGATCACGGCCAGGAAGAGCGTTATCTGTTCCGTGACGCCAACGCAGCTTTATGGCCGCCTGCTTGGCAGCGACGCTCCCAAAGGCGATGTCGAAGCGACGCGGAAATACCGCTATGGCAAGGGCAATTTCCAGATTCACTATGCGCTGGACAAGCCGCCGGCATGGCGCGGCGAAGGGCTGGGCAAAGTCGCGCTGCTGCATCTGACGCCCGGGCTGGATGGCGTCTCCAAGGCCTGCAACGAGGCGGCGCGCGGCATGCTGCCGGAGGTGCCAACGATCTGCGTTGGCCAGCCGCATGCGCTTGACCCGTCGCGCTGTCCGGACGGCAAGGCGATCCTGTGGCTGCAACTGCCCGAGGCGCCAAGGCAGATCAAGGGTGATGCCGCCGGCAAGCTATCGGCGCCGCCGGACGGGCAATGGACTGATGCGCTGCGCGAGGCTTACGCCGATCGCGCCGAGGCCATCCTTGCCAACCATATCGATGGGTTCAAGGGCAGCATCATCGCACGCCGCGCCTACTCGCCGGCCGATCTCGAAGCCATGAACATCAATCTGGTTGGCGGCGATCCCTATGGCGGCTCGTCGACCATCGACCAATCCTTCCTGTGGCGACCGTTCAAGACCAGCCGCAACCACCAGACCGGCATCAAGGGACTCTACCATATCGGCGCTTCGACGCATCCGGGCGCTGGCCTGGGCGGCGGCTCCGGCTTTCTCCTGGCGGGGAAGTTGTGATGGAGCAGAAGGTCGCGGAAAAGCGCCAGCGCATCTCGACGCTCGGTCAGATCGGGTTGGAGCAGTTCGCGCCCTATCTGATGAACCGCATCATGGGCCGCTACAACGCCACCTTGCGCGACGATTTCCGCAAGCAGGGCCTGACCATCCCGCAGGTCCGCACGCTGGCCGTGCTGTCGGTCACGGATGGCGTCACCGTCAACGACCTCTCGGTCTTCACGGTCATCGAGCAGTCGACCTTGAGCCGGACGCTCGACACGCTGGAAGGGCAAGGGTTCGTGCGGCGCGAGCAGGGGGTCACCGACAGCCGTATCCGCCATGTGTTCATGACCGATGATGGCCGCGCCGAGTTTGCCCGCGCCTGGCCGGCCATGCATGACGCGTTCGAAGCCATGTTCGACGATATCGACGACGCCGAATACGCAGCACTTATCGCGACGCTGCTGAAGATGCTGAAGAACATCCGCAAGCACGACATCTAGACGTACGCGCCGCCGGATGCCGGCGGCGACGGAAGGAGGCCAACATGGCCGAACGGTCTTTTGCCAAGGAAGTCGAGAAGCTGCGGCTTGGTGCTGGCGAGGAATTCGCCGGCGAAGGCATCCTCGCCATCACCAAGGCGCTGCTGCAGTGCGGCGTCGGCTATGTCGGCGGCTATCAGGGCGCGCCGATCAGTCATCTGATGGATGTGCTGGCTGACGCGCAG
Source organism: Mesorhizobium sp. (assembly GCA_039916205.1). Lineage (GTDB taxonomy): Bacteria > Pseudomonadota > Alphaproteobacteria > Rhizobiales > Rhizobiaceae > Mesorhizobium. The sequence goes on from JBDSLV010000487.1 coordinate 3,623, forward strand.
GACATCCTGGGTGAGCTCGGCGTGCATTTCGAAGCCAGTGCCTCGGAAGCCACCGCCACCGCCATGCTGGCGGCCTCGGTGCATTATCCGATCCGTGGCGCGGCCACCTTCAAGTCGACGGTCGGCACCAATGTCGCCTCCGACGCCTTGGCCAATCTTGCATCCGGTGGTGTCACCGGCGGCGCGCTGATCATCGTCGGCGAGGATTACGGCGAAGGTTCCTCGATCATGCAGGAGCGCAGCCACGCCTTCGCCATGAAGAGCCAGGTCTGGCTGCTCGACCCACGTCCCAATCTGCCGTCGATCGTCAAGGCGGTGGAGGACGGCTTCGAGCTGTCCGAGATTTCCAACACGCCTGTCATGCTGCAGGTCCGCATCCGCTGCTGCCATGTCCACGGCCATTTCACCGCCAAGGACAACAAGCGGCCGGCAATGACGGTCGCCGATGCACTCAACGCGCCGCGCCGCGACACCGCCCGTATCGTGCTGCCGCCCGCCTCCTTCCTGCACGAGAAGGAAAAGATACAGAAGCGCTGGCCGGCGGCGGTCGACTTCATTCGCAGCCGCAAGATCAACGAGATCTTCGGACCAGATCATGGCTCGGTCGGCATCGTCATGCAGGGCGGCATGTACAATTCGGTCATCCGCGCCTTGCAGCGCCTCGGCCTTGCCGACACCTATGGCGACACCGACGTGCCGCTCTATGTGCTGAATGCTGTCTATCCCCTGATCGATGATGAATTCCTGTCCTTCTGCGAGGGCAAGCAGTCCGTGCTCGTCGTTGAGGAGGGCCAGCCCAACTACATCGAGCAGGCTTTCTCCTCGATGCTGCACAAGTCCGGGCGTGGCACCAGGATCGTCGGCAAGGAGCACCTGCCGATGGCCGGTGAATATACCGGCCAGGTCATGCTCGACGGCATCGGCTCGTTCCTGCGCGCCGAGGCGCCGCATCTGCTGCCGGGCGAGGTGCGCGCGCCCAACAAGGTCGGCGACGGCGTCGACACGGCAGACCTGATCAACGTCGTGCCGGGCCGCCCGCCGGGCTTCTGCATCGGTTGTCCGGAACGGCCGATCTTCGCCGCGACCAAGCTGGTCGAGGAGGAGCTCGGCAAGCACCACATAGCCTCCGACATCGGCTGCCATCTGTTCTCGATCATGCCGCCCTTCGAGCTCGGCGCCACCACGATGGGTTATGGGCTGGGACCAGCTTCGGCCTCGGCTTTCAATTCGCCCGACGCCAAACGCCGCTCGATCTCCTTCGTCGGCGACGGCGGCTTTTGGCACAATGGCCTGACGTCTTCGATCGGCAACGCCGTGTTCAACAAGAACGACGGCGTCATCGTCATCGTTGACAATTTTTACTCGGCCGCCACCGGTGGCCAGGACATCCTGTCATCGCGCGCCGGCAACAAGACCAAGTCGACCAAGCATCCGATCACCGAGGCGGTCAAAGGCATGGGCGTCAAATGGCTGCGCCATGTCGACAACACCTACGATGTCGGCAAGATGCAGGACACGCTGCGCGAGGCGCTGACGACGGAGGAGAAGGGACCGAAGGTCATCGTCGCCTCGTCCGAATGCATGCTCAACCGGCAACGCCGCGAAAAGCCGCTGGTCGACAAGGCGATCAAGGGCGGCGAACGCGTCGTGAAACCGAAGTTTGGTGTCGATGAAGATATCTGCACCGGCGACCATGCCTGCATGCGGCTGTCGGGCTGCCCGTCGCTGTCGGTGAAGTCGCTGGACGACCCGCTGCGCGACGATCCGGTGGCAAGTATCGACCAGAACTGTGTCGGTTGCGGCAATTGCGGTGAGGTGGCGGACGCGGCGGTGCTCTGCCCCTCCTTCTACCGCGCCGACGTCGTCCACAACCCCAGCCGTTGGGACCGATTCCTCGAATCCGCCCGTCGCGCCACCATCAGCCTGTTGCAGAGGCGCCGCGAAAGCCGGCGTTTGACCTTCGCCGATGCTTGACACCGTGCCCTCATCACACCCCCGCACCGGCGCCGCTGACGAGCCGGTCATCAAGCTCGCCGTGCTCGCGGTTGGCGGCCAGGGCGGCGGCGTGCTCGCCGACTGGATCACCGACGTCGCCGAGCGTAACGGCTATGTCGCGCAGTCGACCTCGGTTGCCGGCGTCGCCCAGCGCACTGGCGCCACGATCTATTATATCGAGATGGCTCGAGACACGGGCCGCATGCCGATCTTCGCGCTGTCTCCCTCGCAAGGTGACGTCGACATCCTGATCGCGGCGGAACTGATGGAGGCCGGCCGCGCCATCATCCGTGGCTTCGTCACGCCCAACCGCACCACCCTGATCACCTCGTCGCACCGCATCGCTGCTGTCTCGGAAAAGATAGAACCGGGCGATGGCCGCGCCTCGTCGTCCAAGGTGCATGCCACCGCCGAGGCGGCGGCCAGGCGCTTCATCGCCTTCGACATGGAAAAGATCGCCGCCGACAACGGCTCGATGATCTCCGCCAGTCTGCTTGGCGCGCTTGCCGGTTCGGACGCGTTGCCGTTCACCCGCGAAAGCTACGAACAGGCGATCGGCGCCGGCGGCCGGGGTGTGAAGGCCAGCCTCGCTGCCTTCGGCGCTTCGCATGACCGCGTGCGCGGTACGGCGGCAGCCCCTCAAGCGACAGAACCGAAAGGCGGGGAGGCCGGTCTCGGTCCCACCGGAAAGATCAGCGGGCCTCAAAGCCTGCTACAGGGATGGCAGGCTTTGGCAGCGCGGGTCGGTGCACTGCCGGAGCCGGTGCGCGATATGGCGCTCAGAGGGCTGAGAAAGGTCGTAGACTATCAGGATGCCGCCTACGGCCGCGAATATGTCGACCGGCTGGACAAGGCAGTCGCACTGGACAGTGCCGATCTTGCTTTCGCGCTGTCGATCGCTGCCGCCAAGCATCTCGCGAATGCCATGTGCTACGACGACATGATCCGCGTCGCTGATCTCAAGACGCGCTCCACGCGCGACACGCGAGTGCGCCGTGAGGTCGGCGTCAAGGCCGGCTCAATCCTTCAGGTGACCGAGTATTTCCATCCGCGCATCGAGGAATTCTGCGGCACTTTGCCGGCAAATCTTGGCCTCTATGTCGAAAACCGACCAAAACTAGCCGCTTTTCTCGACCGCCGCATCAACCATGGCCGGCGCATCCGCACCGACAGCTTCGCCGGCTTTGCCGCTTTGTGGTTTATTGGCGGCCTGCGCCGCTGGCGCCGTGGCTTGCTGCGCCACAAGGTCGAGGTCGCGCATATGGAGCGCTGGTATGCGCTGGCGCTCGGCTACGTGCCGGCCGACTATGCGCTGGCGGTAGAGATCCTCAACTGCCGCCGGCTGATCAAGGGCTACAGCGACACCCATGTCCGCGCGCAGTCGAAATTCGACCGCGTGCTGTCGGCGCTAGACCTGCTCAAGGGTCGCGCCGATGCCGCTGACTGGATCCGGCGCCTGCGCGAGATGGCGTTGAAGGACGAGAAGGGCGACTTGCTCGACGGTGCCCTGAAGACGGTGGCGACGCTGTAGGGAAGAGGGTTACGCTACAAGGTCCGTCATCGGTTTCACCGCCGCCGACTCTGGAAACACTTTGTCGCCAAGCACGGCGGCGGATAGGCCAAACTGGTCGGCGAGCAGCCCTTTCAGCACCGCCCTGACATCGCTTGTCGGTGCCAGGTCGCGTTGCTCGTAGAGCTGAGCCGGCTTCAATCCCGGCCAGTCGGCAATGACACGGCCGCCCTTGATGGCGCCGCCGGCCAGCAGCACGACGGTACCGGTGCCATGATCGGTGCCGACAGTGCCGTTGATTTGGGCGGTGCGTCCGAACTCGGTGATGACGACGATCGCCGTGTCCTTCCAGCGTTCGCCCAGGCCTTTCTCGAATTCCTCGAAAGCGCCGTCGAGGCCGCCGAGCAAGGTGGCGAGCCGACCCGTCGCGCCACCTTCATTGACATGCGTGTCCCAGCCATCGAAGGCCAATGCCGCTACACGCGGCCCGTCGTCGGCTGCGATCAGTTTGGCAGCGCCTTGTGCCGCCTGCCGCATGCCGGCGGCGCTATCGAGACCACCCTTCGGCTTCATCGTTTTGCCCATCTGGTCGTCGAGGGCCATCCTGTCGGCAT
>JBDSLV010000488.1:0-2725 GCA_039916205.1 Mesorhizobium sp.
CGCGAAATGCTGCTGGCGACCCGGGGCCGGATCCTTATCAACCTCGACAACAAGCTCGAAGTCGGAGACCTCGCCGGCATGATCTCGGTTGCCCGCGACCTGGGGATGGCAGAGCAAGTGATCGTCAAGGAAAATCTCTGGAATCCAGCCCGGATCGCCAGTGTGAAGGCGGCGATGGACAGGATCGGCGGCGGCTTCCAGTTCATGCCGATCCTTGCCGATGATGCGGTCCATGACGCCGGTTTCGCCGAGACGGTCGATCGGGTTTTTTCGATACACGCTGCCGAGCTTATCAATTGGCGGGCCGGTGCGGAGACGCTGACCGAGAGCGGCGGGCCGTTGTTCAGCCCGCGTATGCGCGCCGCGGCGGTGCGGGGCAATTGGCATATCTGGGCCGACACCTACGCCATCGTCAACAAGCCGGGCGGTTTCCTTGCCGGCGGCCGTGGCGACGAGCTGGCGGTTCAGGCCAGCCTGCCGCGCGAGACCTTTGGGTTCTGGGCCGAGCGTGGCGCGACCATCATCCAGACCGATGAGCCGAAAGCGGCGATCGACTGGCTGACGGCGAACGGCTACCGCGTGCCCTACGTCGCGCCATCCGAGCGCATCGAGCCAGCGGCGACCGCCAGCATCAATTGAAGATCACTTGCCATAAAGGCCGGTGTTCGAAGCTTGCCTCATCCTCCTGACAGAAGGCTGTCAGGACGACAAGGTTACGGTGCGGCGTCATGACCTTGAAACAGCCCACCACCTATGCCGTCACAGTAGCCGCCACCAGCCTGGGCTTTGTGGTCGTGCAGCTCGATGTCTCGATCGTCAACGTCGCATTGGCAAGGATTGGTTCCGCCCTGTCGATGGGGGTCGACGGGCTGCAGTGGGTCGTCGACGCCTATACATTGGCCTTCGCCTCGTTGCTGCTGACCGGTGGCGCGTTGGGCGACAGGATCGGCGCACGACGCGTTTTCGTCGGCGGCATGGCGCTGTTCAGCATCGCCTCACTTGTTTGCGGCTTGGCAGAAAACGCCTGGATGCTGATCGCGGCCCGTGCGGTGCAAGGGGCAGGAGCCACCTTGCTGATGCCGTGCTCGCTGGCACTTCTCAACCGCGCCTATGCATCAGACAATCGACAACGAGCCCGCGCCGTCGGCTTGTGGACGGCGGCTGGCGGAATAGCACTGTCTGCCGGACCCGTGCTGGGCGGTTTCATGGTCGCCTCGCTCGGCTGGGCCAGCATCTTCCTCGTCAACCTGCCAGTCGGTGTTTTCGCCATATGGATGGCTTGCCGGTTTCTCGATGAGACACCGCGCAAGACCGATAGACCGCCGATCGACTGGGCCGGGCAGGGGCTTGCCATCCTGACGCTGTTCGCACTGACCGGCTCATTCATAGAAGCCGGTCCATTCGGCTGGAGATCGCCGCTGGTCATCGTTGGTTTGGCAATCGCCGTTGCTGCCGGCATTGCCTTTGTGATGGTCGAAAGCAGGGCACGCTCGCCGATGGTGCCCCTCGACCTTTTCGCCCGGCGTGTGCCAGCAGCGACGAGCCTGGTTGGCCTGGTTGTCAACTTGACACTTTACGGCACGATTTTCATGCTCAGCCTCTATTTCCAGCAGGAGCGGCACTATTCGCCGCAGCAGACCGGCCTGGCCTTCCTGCCATTCATGGCAGCGGTAACCGTATCGAATGTCGCGGCCGGGCGGATCGCCGGGAAATATGGCGCGCGCTTGCCGATGGCCGCCGGTCTGCTGGTCGGTGCGGCTGGGTTCGGCCTCATGGCGCTGATTGACACGGACACATCCTACGCATCGTTGCTCTGGCGCTTGCTGTTTCTTCCCGTGGGCATTGGCCTTGCGGTTCCCGCCATGACGACAGCACTGCTGTCTTCCGTGCCAACGGCGGTGTCAGGCACCGCATCAGGCGTCCTCAACACGGTGCGTCAATCGGGTGGCGCGATCGGCGTCGCGCTGTTTGGCTCAGCCCTGACGATGGGCACGATAGACGGCATGCGACTGGCTTTCCTCGCCTCCGCGCTTGCCGTGGCCGGTTCGGCTGTCTGTGCATTCCTGTTCATCCGGAACACCGAAGCTTCCTCGGGATGATCAGAAGCCCAACGCAAAAAGGCCGCCCGGAGGCGGCCTTTTCGATATCGGAAATTCGAGACGCTTAGCGCTTCGAGAACTGGAACGAACGACGGGCCTTCGCCTTGCCGTACTTCTTGCGCTCGACGACGCGGCTGTCGCGGGTCAGGAAGCCACCCTTCTTGAGCACGGCGCGCAGTGCCGGCTCGTAGTAGGTCAGCGCCTTGGAGATGCCGTGACGAACAGCACCGGCCTGGCCGGAGAGACCGCCGCCGATGACAGTGGCGATGATGTCGTACTGGCCCGAACGGTTGGCCGCGATGATCGGCTGGTTGAGGATCATCTGCAGGACGGGACGCGCGAAATAGGTCGCGAATTCCTTGTCGTTGACGACGATCTTGCCGGAACCCGGCTTCACCCAGACGCGGGCAATGGCGTTCTTGCGCTTGCCGGTTGCATAGGCGCGGCCCGACTTGTCGAGCTTCTGAACATAGACAGGCGCCGCGGCTTGCGTGTTGGTGTTGCCGGTGGCGGCGCCCAGTTCTGCGAGCGAGGAAAGCTCAGCCATCTTATGCGACCTTCTTGTTCTTGGCGTTCAGCTTGGCCACGTCGAGCACGACGGGCTGCTGGGCGACATGGGGATGCTC
>JBDSLV010000489.1:0-4831 GCA_039916205.1 Mesorhizobium sp.
GTTCAGGATGGCGACGACTGGGTACTGAACGGCACCAAGCATTTCATCAGCCATGCTGATCTTGCCGACTTCGCCATCGTCTTCATGGCCTCAGGCGAGGAGGATTCGCCGCGCGGCAAGCGCAAGAGGATCACCGCCTTCTTCGTCGACAAGGGCACCAAGGGTTTCACTGTGCGCGACGGCTACCGAAACGTCTCACATCGCGGCTACACCAACGCCATCCTCGAATTCGACGATTGCCGGCTGCCGGCAAGTCAGGTTTTGGGCGAAGTGCACAAGGGTTTTGATGTCGCAAATTCGTGGCTGGGCGCCACTCGCCTGCAGGTCGGCGCCACCTGCCTCGGCCGCGCCGAGCGGGCACTTGGCCATGCGGTCGAATACGCGGCGCAGCGCCAGCAGTTTGGCCAGCAGATCGGCAAGTTCCAGGGCGTGTCGTTCAAGCTCGCCGATATGGCGACCGAACTGAAGGCCGCCGACCTGATGGTGTTCGAGGCCGGCTGGAAGTACGATCAAGGGACCGTCACCGATCAGGACATGGCCATGGCCAAGCTGAAGGCCACCGAAATGCTCGCTTTCGTCGCCGATGAGGCGATCCAGATCCATGGCGGCATGGGCCTGATGGAGGACCTGCCGCTGGAGCGCATCTGGAGAGACGCCCGCGTCGAACGCATCTGGGAAGGCACGTCGGAAATCCAGCGCCACATCATTTCGCGGGCGCTGCTGCGCCCGTTCGGAGCCTGATAATGCACAAGCTTGAACGCCTTCTGCGGCCAAAATCGATCGCCGTCTTCGGTGGCGCGCAGGCCGCCGCTGTCGTCGCGCAGTCGATCAAGATGGGCTTTGCCGGTGAGATCTGGCCGGTGCATCCGACCAAGGACGAGGTTGCCGGCCGCAAGGCTTATCGCTCGGTGGCCGACCTGCCGGGCGCCCCCGACGCCGCCTTTGTCGGCGTCAACCGGCATTTGACCATCGAGGTGATCAAGGCCCTTGCCGAGCGTGGTGCCGGTGGCGCCGTGTGTTTTGCCGCCGGCTTTCTTGAAACCGAAGCCTATGATGACGATGGCGAACGGCTGCAGGCGGAACTGGTCGCGGCTGCCGGCGCCATGCCTATTATCGGGCCGAACTGCTATGGCCTGATCAATTATGCCGATGGCGCGCTTTTGTGGCCCGACCAGCATGGCGGCATCCGGCTGGCCGAGGGTGGCCGTGGCGTCGCCATCATCACCCAGTCGTCCAACATCGCCATCAACATGACGATGCAGAAGCGCGGCCTGCCGATCGCCTATCTGATGACCGCCGGCAACCAGGCGCAGACCGGCCTGTCGGAGATGGCGCTTGGCCTGATCGAGGACGAACGCGTCACCTCGCTCGGTCTGCACATCGAGGCCTTCGATTCAGTAGCCGGCTTCGAAAGGCTCGCGGCACGCGCGCGTGAGTTGAAGAAACCGATCATCGCCATGAAGGTCGGCCGCTCCGAACAGGCGCGGCAAGCCACTGTTTCGCACACCGCTTCCCTCGCCGGTTCGGACGCGGCCTCAGGGGCCTTCCTGCGGCGGCTGGGCATTGCTCGTGTCGATTCCATTCCGGCCTTCATCGAGGCGCTGAAGCTTTTGCATATCACCGGGCCCTTGCCCGGCTATCGCCTGTCATCGATGAGCTGTTCAGGTGGGGAAGCCTCCGTCATGGCTGACAGCGCCGAAGGCCGCTGGGTCAATTTCCCTGTGCTGACCGACACGCACCGCGCGCATGTCAAATCGACACTCGGGCCGCTGGTGGCTGTCGCCAACCCGCTCGACTACCACACGTTCATCTGGAACAACGAGCCGGCGATGACCGCGACCTTCACCGCCATGGTATCGGGCGGCTTCGACCTCAACATGCTGGTGCTCGACTTCCCGCGCCCCGACCGCTGCTCGGACACCGACTGGTGGGCGACGCTGCGTGCCTTCGAGTCAGCGCTGAAGACCAACAAGGCGCAGGGCGCCATCGTCTCCTCGCTGCCGGAAAACCTGCCGGAGGAATACACCGCCGGGCTGATGGCGCGCGGCATGGTGCCGTTGTTCGGAATTTCCGAAGCCATGGACGCCGCCCAGGCAGCAGCCTTCATCGGCTGGGCCTGGCACGAACCGCAGGCGCAGCCGGTCGACACATCAGCCTCGGGCGCACCCGATGGCAGCCACATTACGCCTGACGAGGCCGAAGCGAAGGCCAGGCTGATCAAGGCCGGCCTGCCGGTGCCGAAGGGCGAGCGCGCCGGCAATGCCGTCGAGGCGGTGATCTCCTCGATGGCGCTCGGCTTCCCCGTGGCGCTCAAGGCGCTCGGTGTCACCCATAAATCCGAGGTCGGTGCTGTCAGGCTCAATCTCAGGGACGCCGAATCCGTCAGCACGGCGGCGCATGATCTCTTACCGCTCGGCACCGGCCTCTATGTCGAGCGCATGGTGCGCGATGGCGTCGCCGAACTGATCGTCGGTTTCACCCGCGACCCGATGTTCGGCGCTGTGATGACACTGGGTACCGGCGGCGTGCTGGTCGAACTGTTGCGCGACAGCGTCACGCTGATGCTGCCGGCGACGCGCGACGATATCGAGGCGGCATTGCGTGGTCTCAAACTGTTCCCGCTGCTCGAAGGTTATCGCGGCCGGCCCAAGGCTGATGTTGCCGCCGCCATTGAGGCGATATCAGGCATTGCCGCTTTCGTGCAGGCAAATGCCGGCGAGATCGAGGAACTCGATATCAATCCGCTGATCGTTTGCAGCGAGGGCAAGGGCGCCTGGATTGCCGACGCGCTGCTGGTGCTTGGGGAGAAGAAGAATGTCTGATGTGATTTCGACCCGCACAGAGGGCTCTATCTTCGAGGTCACGCTCGACCGGCCGAAGGCAAACGCCATCGACCTCAAGACGTCGCGGCTGCTGGGCGAAACCTTCAAGGCATTCCGAGACAACCCGGAGCTACGCGTCTGTATCGTCAAGACCGCCGGCGACAAGTTCTTCTGTGCTGGCTGGGACCTGAAGGCGGCAGCCGGCGGCGACGCGGTTGACGGCGACTATGGCGTCGGCGGCTTCGCCGGGCTGCAAGAACTGCGCGACCTGAACAAACCTGTCATTGCTTGCGTCAACGGCATGGCGGTGGGTGGCGGCTTCGAACTGGCGCTGTCCTGCGACCTCATCTATGCCTCCGATCATTCCTCCTTCGCGCTGCCCGAAATCCGCGCCGGCACGCTGGCCGACGCGGCGACGATCAAGCTGCCGAAGCGCATTCCCTACCATGTCGCGATGGACCTTCTGCTGACTGGCCGCTGGATGGACGTCGCCGAGGCGCATCGCTGGGGCCTGGTCAACGAAGTGCTGCCGAAGGAGAAGCTTGAGGACCGCGTCTGGGAGATCGCCCGGTTGCTGGCCGGCGGCCCGCCGCTGGTGTTTGCCGCGATCAAGGAGACGGCGCGGGTGGCCGAGTCCCTGACCTTCCAGGATGCCATGAACAAGGTGACGCGCCGGCAACTGCCGACGGTCGATGCGCTCTACGGCTCCGAGGACAATATGGAAGGTTTTCGCGCTTTTGCCGAAAAGCGCGACCCGGTGTGGAAGGGCAAGTGAGCGGCTCGCCCATGACCGACTACACGAAGCTGATCGATGCCGAGACCTGGGCATTCATCGAGCGAACCAATTCCTACTACCCACCCGACACGATCGACTACACGGTCGAGCAGCAGCGCGGCATCTATGACCGCATGTGCCGCGAATTCTTTGCCGGCTATCCAAATGGCGTGACGGTGCAGACCACGGCCATTGCAACGCCCACGCACGACATCCCGATCCGCATCTATCGAAGTGCACCGCAAGCTGCCGTGACGGTGCTCTATTTCCATGGTGGCGGCTTCATCCTCGGCGGGTTGGACAGCCATGACGACGTCTGCGCCGAACTCTGCCACCGCACCGGCCATGAGGTCGTCTCGGTCGACTACCGGCTGGCGCCTGAACATCGCGATCCCGCTGCCTTCGATGATGTGATGACCGCTTTCGAATGGGCGGCGAAAACTTATGAATGTCCGATCCTGCTCTGCGGCGACAGCGCCGGCGGCAATCTGGCCGCCGCCGTCAGCCACGCGACGCGCGGCCATGCGCGCAAGCCCATCGGCCAGGTGCTGATCTACCCCGGCCTCGGCGGCGACCGCACGCTGGGTTCGTATGTGACGCATGCCAAGGCGCCGATGCTGACCATGCGCGACCTTGAATTCTACAAGCACATCCGTACCGGCGGCCAGGAGTGGGATGGCGACGCGACGCTGGCCCCGCTCGCCGACACGAATTTCGCCGGCCTGCCGCCGACCGTGCTGATCACCGCGCAATGCGACCCGCTGTCATCGGACGGCGAGACCTATCGCGACCGCCTCGCCGCTGCCGGCGGCCGGGCAACCTGGCACGAGGAGCCGGGACTGGTGCACGGCTATCTCAGGGCACGGCATACCGTTGGCCGCGCCCACGCCAGTTTCACCCGCATTGTCGATGCGGTGACCGCTCTCGGAAAGGGCGATTGGGTCTGGTAGGGCCTTCTTGCGCCGCATGAAACGATAGCTGAAGAGCGCGGTGCCTGTGCATCGCGGACCAACCACAAAGCCAGAAGAAACAGTTCTGGCGGCTCAATCTGTAGTGTCGGCCATCGCGATCCGTCTTCGGCAAGAAGGCGCCCGGAAGATTCCAGCCCCAAATCGCAAGCCGTGTAATGCAGGCGCAATGCAAAGCACGCAGAGCAGGTTGGGGCGGGAACCGGTACAAGGAAACAGCTGTCATCATGAACAGGTTTGGAAGCGCGTTGGCGCTGCTTCTGTGC
>JBDSLV010000490.1:0-3939 GCA_039916205.1 Mesorhizobium sp.
GCGTTCTCCATCCACGCCGGGGTCAAGGCCCGACAGTTTTCAAACTATGGCACCGCCAAAAAACGAATGCCAAACAGGCACTCGCGGCAGCGTAAGTTCCATATAGTGCGTTCCGACCGGAAATTCACCCGGCCAGCATGAAACGCACGGCTCTACCAGGCCGTCAGGCCCGAATATGTTCGGCCACTCACGCGGCCCTTTCTTCCTCTGCCCTCGCCTTGCCAAGCTGGCGCGCGGCCATGCCTGCCAGTGCGGCGCGGAAAAGTTCGACATCTTCGGCGCCGGTCACTGCACCGATCGACACACGCAAGGCGCCAAGGCTGTCACCGTACCCCATGGCTTTCAGCACATGGCTCGGCCCAACCTTGCCCGACGAACAGGCCGACCCTGCCGACAGGGCGATACCAGCCAGATCGAAGGCAATCTGCGCGGTTTCGGCTTTGATGCCCGCAATAGCGAAGAATGTCGTGTTGGCAAGCCTTGGCGCGCCGGTTCCGAAGATTTCCGTATCCGGCACCAGCGTTTTCACGATGGTTTCGATCGCATCGCGGCGATTGCGCACCGCATCGATTGCTTGCAGTCCGATCAAGGCTTCGCGCGCGGCCGCGCCAAAACCGGCAATGGCGGGCAGGTTTTCGGTGCCGCCGCGATGGCCCTTTTCCTGGCCGCCGCCATTGATCAGTGGCGTCGGCATCATCAGATCCGAGGCCGCAACAATGGCGCCGACACCCTTGGGGCCGCCAATCTTGTGCGAAGACAGAATCAAATAGTCAGCGTAACCCGCTGACATATCTATCGAAACGCGCCCCGCCGCCTGAACGGCGTCGACAACGAAAATGCCGCCAGCCGCCTTGACGATTTCGGCGATCCGGTCGATCGGCTGAATGACGCCGGTTTCATTGTTGGCGGCATGGATTGCCACCAGTGGCAGGCCTTCGGACTTTTCATGTTTCGCAAGTGCAGCCGTGAGTTCGTCGATATCCGCGATGCCGTTGGCATCGACGCCGATCCGCGTCACCTGTGCCGTCGGGAAACGCCCGCCATTCAACAGGCATGGATGATCGGCCTCGGACACATAGAGCCGGCTCATGCGAACCGTGCCACGCCCCATCCGCCAATCAGGCGTCAGCAGCGTCGAGGCGGCTTCCGTCGCGCCGGAGGTGAACACGACATGCGCGGCCTTGGCGTTGACCAGTACCGCTACGTCGCGCCTCGCGGTCTCGATCAGGCGCCGCGCGGCGCGTCCTTCGGCATGGACCGAAGACGGGTTGGCCACGACATCAAGCGCCGCAACCATAGCCTCGCGCGCCGCGGCAAGCAGCGGCGCACTGGCATTATAGTCGAGATAGGCGCGCATTCCGGCCATTTTCGTCCTGTTGGTGCCATTCAAAGCCATTCCGCGGACGTATCGCGTTATTTCCTTGAAATTCCAAGGCGAGGCGTCCTATTTACCCGGCTTGCGGCGCGGGTGGCCGGGCTCGACGTCTGGCCACTCAGTTTTGAATAATTCTAAACTAGCTTCTAAGAAGACGCTCGCCCTGCGTCAAGGCCAGAGGAAGTCAAGTTCCGGGCGCCGCGCATTCGTATGCCAAGTGGAGTATTTCATGCCTGAGGTCATTTTCACCGGTCCGGCCGGCCGCCTTGAAGGACGTTACCAGCCTTCAAAGGAAAAGAGCGCGCCGATTGCCATCGTGCTGCACCCGCATCCGCAGTTTGGCGGCACGATGAACAACAAGATCGTCTACGACCTCTTCTACATGTTCCAGAAGCGGGATTTCACCACGCTCCGCTTCAATTTCCGCGGCATTGGTCGCAGCCAGGGCGAATTCGACCACGGCACCGGCGAGTTGTCGGATGCCGCGGCCGCTCTCGACTGGGTGCAGTCGCTGCATCCGGATTCCAAGAGCTGCTGGGTCGCCGGCTATTCCTTCGGCTCCTGGATCGGCATGCAACTGTTGATGCGCCGGCCCGAGATCGAGGGCTTCATCTCGATCGCACCGCAGCCCAACACGTATGATTTCTCATTCCTGGCGCCCTGCCCGTCATCGGGCCTGATCATCCATGGCGACGCCGACAAAGTGGCCCCGCCGAAGGACGTGCAAGGGCTTGTCGACAAGCTGCACACGCAAAAGGGCATCACCATCACGCAGAAGACGCTGCCCGGCGCCAACCACTTCTTCGCCAACGACGCCGATCTTCTGCTCGAGGAATGCGCGGACTATCTCGACCGCCGGCTTGCCGGCGAATTGTCCGATCCGCGTCCGAAGCGGCTCCGTTAAGGCAGAAAGCAGGCGGATAGCGATGTACGAGCCTCCTCATTTCCAGGAAACGCGGCAGGACGTCCTGCACGGGCTCATACGATCGCATCCGCTTGGGCTGCTGATTTCCAACGGGCAGGATGGCCCCGTTGCCAATGCCATTCCGTTCCTGCTCGACGCCGACGTCGGGCAGAACGGCAGGTTGCGCGCGCATCTCGCCAAGGCCAACCCGCAATGGCGGCTGCTGGCCGACAATCCGACATCGCCGGCCCTGATCGTCTTCCAGGGCGCGGATGCCTATGTCACCCCATCCTGGTACGAGACCAAGCGCGAGACCGGCAAGGTCGTGCCGACCTGGAACTACGCCATCGTCCAGGTGCGCGGTACCGTCAAGGTCATCGACGACCAGGCCTGGCTGGCGCAGCAGATCGCCGACCTGACCGGATCCCAGGAAGGTATCCGCGAGACACCCTGGGCGGTGACCGACGCGCCTGCGCCATTCATCCAGTCGCAGATCAAAGGCATCATCGGGCTGGAGATCGAAATCACCGAAATCCACGGCAAGTGGAAAGTCAGTCAGAACCGCCCGGTCGCCGATCGCGCCGGCGTTGCCGAGGGGCTTGAAAGCGAAGCGCCCAACTCGCCTGACATGGCGCGGCTGGTGCGGTCCTACGGCGGGCTGGACGGCAATTAGTTGGTGGCCAAACGTCAGCTTTTAGCACCACCTGGAAACCACTTCTGAAACAGAATTGCCAAGTCTGTTTCAGAGGTCCGCTTTCGACCCCATCTCGGTCATTGATGGTGGGGAACGCTCGATCCTCAAAGCAGCCATTCCCAAGTCATGCCGGTTGAGTCTGGGGCTCCAATAGATCCGGAGCTCCAAGCCTCATAGGGCACTATAAACTGGTTGCAAAATAGGGTTGGTTTTTACCATGACCCGACTGGTACCATAGTCTCGGCGCAAATGAACGCGGTCGATCGATCGCGCCGGTCAACGGGAGCTGCCGCATGGCCAGATTCTTCTTTGGAATGAACCAATCCCTGGATGGCTTTGTCGATCACGATCGTTTCCCGTTCGCACCAGGCCCGATGCTGTTTCGCCAATTCATCGACCAGACGCGAAACCTGGCGGGGAGCCTATATGGCCGCCGCCTGTACAAATTGATGAGCTACTGGGACGACGATCAACCTGGTTGGGATGCAGAAAAGCGCGAATTCGCATTGGCATGGCGCAACACACCAAAATGGGTGGTCTCGCGGACATTGGAAACGGTCGGGCCAAACGCAACGCTGCTGGGAGACGATATCGAAGGGGAAGTCCGCCGGCTCAAGGCTGAGGTGGATGGCGAGATTGAAGTCGGCGGACCACATCTGGCGCGCAGCCTTAGCGACCTGGGGTTGATCGATGAGTATCGGATTTACCTGCACCCGGTCGTGCTCGGTCACGGCACGCCCTTTTTCGCTGGACCTCGGCCGCCGCTAAGTCTGACCGCCACTGATCGCTACGACGGCGACGTAATCAGGCTTACTTACGTCCCTGCCTAGATCAGGAGCCAAGGCTCTGCTTCGGCCGCTAGCTGGTCTGGACCCGCTTGGCTTTGCCGAACCATATCAGCCGAAACGTATCTTTTCGGAGCGGCAAACCTGATTGCACGATCTGGAAGATGAAGCCGAGCCGGGC
>JBDSLV010000491.1:0-7822 GCA_039916205.1 Mesorhizobium sp.
CGCCGGACGAGGCTTTGATCCAACGCAATGAATGGGCAAGATCGATTGGTGAGTATCGCCGCGAACGGGAGACATGAGCGGTGACGATCCGAAATCTCGAATATGCGTTCGCGCCGAAGTCGGTTGCAGTCTTCGGCGCGTCGGTGCGTGAAGGCTCGGTCGGCCGCGTCGTCTTCGACAACATCGTCAACGGTGGGTTCGAGGGCGAGATATGGCCGGTCAACCCGAAATATTCGCAAGTGGCTGGGCGACGCTGCTATGCCAAAGCGGCCGATCTTCCAGATATTCCAGACCTTGGTGTTATCGTCACGCCGCCAGAGACTGTTCCCGGCATCGTGCGCGACCTCAGTGACAAGGGTACGCGAGCGGCCGTGGTCATCACTGCAGGGCTGACACGCGAAAACGGCCTGCGCCAGGCGATGCTTGACGCTGCCAGGCCCACCCTTTTCCGGATCATCGGGCCGAACACGGTCGGACTGATGATCCCGCCCATCAAACTCAATGCCGGATTTGCGCATATGGCCGCCAGGCCTGGCAATATCGCGCTGCTGTCGCAATCCGGCGCGATTGCCACATCGCTGATCGACTGGGCGGCGGATAACAATGTCGGCTTCTCGCAGATCGTCTCCCTGGGCGACATGGCGGATGTCGATGTAGGAGATTGTCTCGACATGCTGGCGGGGGATACGCACACGCGCGCCATCGTGATGTACCTCGAAACAATTTCCAATCCGCGCAAATTCATCTCGGCCGCCCGTGCCGCCGCACGCATCAAGCCGGTGATTGCGATCAAGGCGGGCCGGCACGAGCAATCGGCCAAAGCGGCCGCGACCCACACCGGCGCGCTATCGGGGGCCGATCGTGTCGTCGATGCGGCAATGCTGCGCGCAGGCATCCTGCGTGTCAAAGGCCTGACCGAGCTGTTTGATGCCGCTGAAACGATCGCCCGCTTCACTCCGCTCAAACGAGCCCGCGTCGGCATCGTCACCAATGGCGGCGGGGCAGGGGTATTGGCTATCGATCAACTCATGGACTGCAAAGGGGAACTGGCCGCGCTTTCACCTGCGACCATCGAATACCTGAACGCCGTGTTGCCGCCGACTTGGTCGCACGCCAATCCGGTCGACATCATCGGCGATGCCCCGCCGGAGCGCTACAGAGCCGCTGTCGAAGCAGTGGCGGCCGACCCCGGAACGGATGTCGTCCTGGTGATGAATTGTCCAACGGGTCTGGGCTCGCCGCTTGCCGCGGCAAGCGCGGTGGCGGACCTCGCAAGGGAAGGGATGATCGCCGGCAAACCGGTCCTGACCTGCTGGCTCGGGGAACACACGGCGCGCGCCGGGCGGCAAATCCTTCAAAATGCCGGCATTGCCAGTTTCGAAACGCCCGCTGATGCTGCAACGGCAGTCTCCTACCTGAGCGAATGGTCGCGTGCCCAGCGGGCATTGATGCGCACGCCGTCGAGCCGCAGCGAGGACATCGCAAGCAACCGGGAATCCGTGCTTGCCATATTCAGGCAGGTCGCGAAGGAGGGGCGGCGAATGCTGACCGAGCCCGAAGCCAAGGCAGCAATTTCTGCCTGCGGCATCGCGGTACCCGAGACGATCGTCGCCAGATCTCCCGCCGAAGCGGAAGCGGCGGCCGGGCGGCTCCTCAAGACGTCTGAACAGATCGTCGTCAAGCTGCTGTCCAAGGCGATCTCGCACAAATCAGACATTGGCGGGGTGGTGCTCAATATTGCCGATGCCGCTGCCGCAGGGGAGGCAGCGCGCGCAATCGAGGCGCGTGTGCGCAAGCACGCACCGCAAGCCGATATAGAAGGCTATGCCGTTCAGCCGATGGTGGTGCGAAAACAGGCGCAGGAACTCATCCTCGGCATGAATCGGGACCCGATCTTCGGGCCGGCCATCCTGTTTGGAGCCGGCGGCATTGCGGTCGAGGTGATGGATGACACAGCAATTGGGTTGCCACCGCTCGACGACGTTCTTGCCGGCGACCTGATCGGGCAAACGCGGATCGGCCGCCTGCTCGCAGGGTTCCGCGATCGCAAACCGGCAAATCGAGGGGCAATCGTCGCGGCGCTCAACGGCCTCTCGCAGATGATCGTCGACTTTCCGTGCCTCGTTTCGATGGACATCAATCCGCTGCTAGCCGACGCCGACGGCGTGATTGCGCTTGACGCCCGCATCGAGATCGAGCCGGAACGCGTGGAGGAGGCGGGGCCGAACCCGGCGCTTGCCATCCGGCCTTATCCGTCGGGTTGGGAAAAGGAGTTTTTAGGAGGCGGCACGCACTATCACATCCGGCCGATCAAGCCGGCCGACATCGCGCTCTATCCCGAATTCCTTGCCAGGATTTCACCTGATGATCTGCGCCTGCGTTTTCTGTCGTCGAGCAAAAGCTTCTCCGACCAGATGTTGAAGCGGCTTACCCAGCTCGACTACGACCGCAACATGGCTTTCGTCGCATTGGACACGAGCACTGGCGCGCTGGCGGGCATCAGCCGGCTATCTTGCGATCCCGATCATGTCAGCGCCGAATACGCTTTGCTGGTGCGGACGGACTTGCAGGGGCATGGCCTGGGTTGGGAATTGCTCAGCCAGATCGTCGACTATGCAAGAGCGGATGGTATCCGCCGCATCGAAGGCATCGTGCTGAGCGAAAACAGCAAGATGCTGGCCATGTGCCGCGAGTTTGGCTTCTCGATCACGCATCTTCCGAACGAGCCCGGCCTTGTCGAGGCCAAGCTCGAACTCAGTTGAGATTGATCGTCCGCACCCAGTCAGGACGCTGTGCGCAGGATCTCGGAAGCATCGTGCACGCAACATCTCCTCAATTCGGAGACAATGTCGACGAGTTGTCGGTCGGAGTCGGTCCTGCGCCAACTGGCCTGGCTGGCCTTGCGCTGCAATTGCCGCGAGAGGATATCTATCGTGGCGTCCGAGGGGCCGCCCTTGCGTTCATTGACCCGCTGCCAAAGGACGAGTGGATCCGCCTCCAGCCAGAAAGCGGAGAATGCAATACCTCGGTCGCGCGCTGCCTTTTCAATCCGCTCACGATCGGCCGGTCTGTCGAAAACCGCATCTGCGACAACGGAGCCGCCCTCGGAGAGGATCAGGCCGGCGCGCCATGCCATTTCGTTGTAGACCCGTTCGGACACCTCGGGGCGATAGGCCTTGTCCGGCAGCCTGGTCTCGGCGGGCACGCCGTGCATCGCCTTGCGGATGCGGTCGCTTTCGACAATGCGTGCGCCGGGCGGCGCTCCGACATAGGCAGCGAGCGCCTCGGCAATGGTCGTCTTGCCGGAACCACTGAGGCCGCCGATGGCAACGAGTCGGGGTGGTGTTTGCTGAAGAAACGTCTGGGCAAGGTCGAAATAGGATCTCGCCTCGGCAATCAACTCGTCGTCGTCGGCACTGCCTTCCTCGACCTGTGTCGCGGTGACATGGGCGCGCACGGCAGCCCGCACGGCCATGAAAAACGGCAGCAGGATGAAACCGTCTTCATCGTCGGCCTCGTCGAGATAGCGGTTCATCACGAGATTGGCGAGCTGGGGGAAGCCGCGATGCCAAAGGTCCATCAACAAGAAGGCAAGGTCGTACAGAACATCGATGCTGGCGATCTGGTCATTGAATTCGATGCAATCGAAGAGGCGAGGCTCGCCATCGAAAAGGCAGATGTTGCGCAGGTGCAGATCACCATGGCACCGGCGGATCTTGCCCGCGGCCTCGCGGCGGTCTAGCAATCCGGCATGCCGGGCAAGTGCGGTGCGGAAGGCCCCGGCAAAGGTCTCGATCTCCCGTTTCGTAAAAACATGGCTGGTGCCAAAGCCGGCCTCGTTGATGTCGAGCACGCCCATCAAATTGAACGAGCCGGTGCAATTGTGGACCTCCGGCGCTGCGCGATGATATCCTACGATCATCCGTGCGACGGCGGTCATCAACGCCGGCGTCAATTGTCCCGCGGTTGCCATTCGATCGAGAAGCTTCGACTGGTCGAAGCGGATCATCTCGATCGCCGCGTCGAGCATTTGGCCGGTGCCGTCAAAAGCCAATTTGTCGTCGGCTTCCCGCGTGATGCGACGCACCCCCAGATAGAGGCCGGGAGCGGTTTTTGAGTTGAGTTCTACCTCTTTCTCGCAAGCGGCCAGCCTCAGTGCCGGCGTCGAGAAATCGACATAAGGCAGCTTGACTGCCCGCTTCATCTTGTAGGCGCGTTCGCCAACGAGGAAGATACACGAAATGTGGGTCTCGATCGCCTCGACGGGCCCAATCGCGCCGTGGGTAGCAGGATCAAGCAGAAACGCGGCGGTGGCTTGCTGGTCGTCGACGATCATGGCCGGCCTTCCCGGTGTGTCTTGGGAAATTCGTTTCCGCGATCTGCGCTCATTGCTGCAATGTCTGGACATAACCTGCCAACTCATGGATGCGTTCCCTGGTGACGATTTCGCCTGCGTTCGGGCCATATTTCTTCACGTCGGCAGGCAGGAATTGGCTGCCCCACACTGGCATGTCGCGCTCGCCATGCGCCGGCACCATGGCGCGACCGTCGATCACGGCATAAACGCGCCAGTAAGGGAATTCGCCGCCATTGCGCCTGGAGAGGCGTGTCAGGTCGCTCGGCCGCTTCAACAGCTCGTCGCCCAACGGGCCATCGCCCTTGCCTTCGGGACCATGGCAGACGGCGCATGAGTTCATGTATTCGGCCTTGCCGTCGCCAAGTTCCTGGGCGCCGGCCGCATTGAAAGGCAATCCTGCCAGAGCCGCCGTGATCAGGAATCTCATGTGTGTTTCCCCGATTGTTTGGCTGAAATCTAAAGCCTTGCTTTGGCAGTGCGTTGATACGGATCAAATGCCGTCAGTCACTGTGTTTGATTCAGCGCAATGAACGCATCGGGCGCCCTCGCTAATCACTAAAACCACGACTGATCCTTCAATCGAAATCAGGAGTTGCCATCATGGCGTTCGAGACACTGCTTACGGTTACCGGACCTAACCAGGGCGAGGGCGATCTAAAGCTAGCCGCCTCGCTGTGCGAACAGATCGGCGCCCATCTCTCCGTGCTCGTTCTCGAGCTGGCCGCACCGCCGTCAAGTGGTGAGTATGCTGCCGTCGTCTCACCAGCCTGGCTGGAGGAACGTCAGGCCGAGCTGAAAAGGCTCGAGAAACGAATTTCCGACGTCGCCGGCTTTCTTTCCCAGACCGCCGTATCGGCCGATCTGAGCGACGACTATCCCGACATGGGATGGGCGGACGACGTTATCGGAAGACGCGCCCGCTACGCCGATCTGACCATTCTCGGACCGGATTTGCTGGCAAGCCATACGCTGAAGGACAAAGTCATCGAGGGCACGCTGTTCTCATCGGGAAAGCCCATTTTGCTCGTTCCCGAGGGCTCGCGCCCGACGCTGAAACCGAAACGCATCCTAGTCGCTTGGGACGCCCGTCTTGAGTCGTCGCGGGCCGTCCGCGAGTCGCTCGACATGCTGAAAGGCGCCGAAGAGGTTCACCTCGTTATTGTCGACCCGATCGAGGACGAGTTCCATCACGGTGCGGAGCCTGGAGCCGATGCCGCCGCCTATCTTGCCCGGCACGGCGTGAAGGTTACGGTCGACCGGCTGCCGAGCGCGAACCATTCGGTTGCCGACGTCCTTCGCCAGCATGCCGGCGACGTTGCGGCCGAGCTGATGGTCATGGGCGCCTATGGCCATTCCCGGTTGCGCGAGCGGATTTTCGGCGGGGTCACCAAGTCGATGCTTGAGGGTCAATCGCTGCCGGTCTTGATGGCGCGATAGCAATTCAACGACAGAAAAAAGGGCCGGTGCAGATTGCGCCGGCTCTTTTCATGTCTCGCAAGATTTGATGGGGCGACTACTCGCTTGCTTCTCGTCCGGACACCTGCTCGATCAGGATCCGAAAGAAAACGTGCGGCGCACTGTCGGCTGAGCGAGGAACGATGGGCTTGAGTGCACCGGGTTCCCACCAGTCGGAGTGCTTGCTCAAGACCGACCAGGCATGATCCCGCTCAAGCTTGTGGCCGATCCGGTCAGGCAGTTCTTCGTATCGGCCGTCGGCAACGACGCTTCTCCATCCTCGCCCCTGGCCATGTTCATCGACTTGGACGGACACCAGCGGATTGGCTCGCATCCATTCGATCTTTTTCCCCGGCATTGAAAACGCGTAAAGATGAGCGTCCGAATGGGCGTAGTGGAAGGGCACGACATAGGGTTGCCCGTCCTTCGCGCATGCCAGGTGGCCAACGCGATTGGCCGTCAGCAATTTGGTACATTCCAAAGCAGAAAGCGTGCGGATCTGCATCAGTGCGATCTCCTGTTCTTCACGGCTTTTGAACTAGGCCGGAAACGTGTCGCAGGCCAGTTTTGTACAGCTGGGCAGCCGCGTCCATAGCGGAGACAACGTCGTTGTCAGAGAGCTGCGGGAACCGTAGATAGTGGTGGCCCAAGGCCCGGAACTGTCCTGGCTGACTAAGGCAGACCACACGGTCCGCTTCCTGCTCCAGCGCGGCGACCGTCTCTTGCGGTGAAACGGGAATTGCCACGACGATTTCCCTTGGTGACCGGCGCTTGAGGGCGCGGATCGCGATTTTCATGGTCGTACCGGTTGCGGCCCCGTCATCGACGATGATCGCGATCCTTCCCGCGATCGACATCGGTTTATTCTTACCTCGATAGGCAACGCGCCGGCGTTCGAGTTCAGGACGCTCATTTGCAATCAAGACACGTAAGGCGTCGTCGTTGAGGCCATAGGTCTCGACAATTTCACGGTTCAGCACGACCTCGCCAGGGTCGCCATCGACGATTGCGGCAACAGCCAACTCGGGATTGCCCGGGGCGCCGACCTTGCGGACAATAAGCAGGTCAAGAGGAGCGTTGAGGGCTTTGGCCACTTCCACTGCGACGGGCACGCCGCCACGCGGCAATGCCAGTACGACGGGCCGATGCAGTTGAAGCCTGCTCAATTCCAGGCCAAGCTTCACTCCAGCGTCTTCCCGGTCACTGAACATCGATCAATCCACCGGCCACAGTTTTCGCAGCGACTTCTTCATCGAGTTTCTCACCTGCACGATCTCGCCATGCGAAATGTGACGGTCGAGAAGCTTGAACACGGCGCTGATCGCGACATCGAAATCGATCTCCTCATCATAGCCGAAACTGTTTCTGACGCTGACAATGAAGTCGCGCTTCGTGCGCTCACGCGCAGGCGCCGAGGGATTCCAGCCTTCGAAATAGATGCCGCGGACCAAAACAGGCAGTTGCGCCGAGAGATCGGCCATTTCCGCCGGCGACAGCCAATCCCGCACCGTGTGCAGGACGGATCTCAGGAGACGGCACGCGCTCGGCTCGCTCCAGCAGAGATCCTTGGCAAGCTCCTTGACCCATTGTTGCGCCTGCTGGCCAGCGTGCGTGAAGTCAGCAAAGGACGTGTGGGAAATATGACCCATGGCGATGCTCCTCGAATATTTGAATCCCATTCTCAGGCATCGAAAGGCTTTGAGCATTGAGCAGGATCAAATTGCCCATAGGCAAGGAGATGAAGGCCGTTTGAGCAGGCGGCAGCTTTCAGCCGCCCGACTTGGGCACCAGCAGCGGAACGATCCGATCGCTTTTGGCCACCGCAGGCCGACCGGCGGAGCCGTAGGGAATGCCAAGCGCATCCCAGGTCTCGACCAGCGCGTCGTGGCGCGGCGATCGCGTCCGCGTCCAGTTGAACCATGATCGTCTTGAAAGCCATCGCGTCATTCCATCTGCGGTTGACGCGACTTGGCCATCAAATAGCGGGAGGCACCTTGATGCGGGTCAAAC
>JBDSLV010000492.1:0-16350 GCA_039916205.1 Mesorhizobium sp.
TTGAGCAGCTTGTAGACAGGCGACGAAGAGCGGACCGACGCCGTATGCGTGGTGTCGACGTTGACGGTTGCCTGCTTGTTGATGTCGGTCCCGCCAACGTTGTCGTTGCGGGCATAGGCGCTGCCAGCGGCAATCAGAAGAGCGGCGGCAGTGAGAACAATCTTTTTCATTTTTGATACTCCGGTATGTCTGGATGCCGAAGCAATGGACCAGCCATCGCTTCGGCAATCGGCCTGTTAGCGGCCGAAGAGATTACGATCGCTGCCCTGCGGGGCAGGCGTCTGCGTAGCGGGAGCCGACTTGTCGATCGAAGCGGTATAGGTGCTGTCGACCGAAGCAGCAGGCTGGTTGGCGCCATTGGAGCCAAAGTTGTCACTGCCGGCGAAGGCGCTGCCGGTGATGGCCAGAACGGCGGCGGCGGCGATAAGGAACTTGTTCATTTTAAGTACTCCTGAATTTTTGGATTTTGCCAGGGCGGCGGGTGGGCCCGCCATCCGCTGGAAATCAACTGTTAGCGGTTGCCGAAGAGGTTGCGGTCGCTGCCCAGGACAGGCGTCTGAGCGACTGGCTCCGACTTCTGAACGGAAGCCGTGTACGACTTGTCCACGGCGACTGCCGGCTGGTTGGCGCCGTTGGAGCCATAGTTGTCGCTGGCTGCGAAAGCGCTGCCAGAAATGGCCAGAACGGTTGCGGCGGCAATGAGGAACTTGTTCATTTTAAATACTCCTGAATTTCTGAATTTCGCCAGGGCGGCGGGCAAGCCCGCCGTCTGCTGGGAATCGGCTGTTAACGGTTGCCGAAGAGGTTGCGGTCGCTACCCTGGGCAGGCGTCTGAGCAGCCGGCTCCGACTTCTGGATAGAAGCGGTGGACGAGCTGTCGACAGCAGTGGCTGCCCCGTTGGAACCGTAGTGGTCGCTGCCATTAGCGAAGGCGCTGCCGGAAATGGCCAGAAGGGCGGCGGCAGTGATGATGATCTTTTTCATTTTTTTGTACTCCAGTATCTTAGTTTTCCGTCCGTCTAGCGGCGTGTCTTGGGAGGAATTCGCGTCGTTCGGACAGCCCCGATGTGGGAGGACCATCCCGCTTTTTCCAATCACGAAGTTGTTCCATCGGGGCGTGATTTTGGTGCTTGAAATTGCACCACGGGCTTCCCACGCTGTGAATTTATATAGTATTATCAATTAGTTATTGTCCAATGGCATATCCGCACTGCCATGGGCTTATGCGCCGGCGTTCACAACGTCCTGCACGCACTGTCAACAGAAACGAACCGTTCGGTTCGATTTTAGAAGACGCTAATAGTCACTTTTCGAAACCGTTAACCTTTTTTAACCCCGTCAACGCGCGGATTTGATGGAATCACGGCAGGCAGCAACTGTTGGAAACTTGGGGCGTTGGCCGCGCAATCGCCAATCGCCCCCATTCGTTCGCGTGTCGCGCCCGCATGGATACGATGTCGCATTCATGCCGACGATGCGTCCGCGACCGTGATTAGATGCTCGTCATCTCAGGTGCCGCTTCGTGACGACGGAGTGGAGAATTGGGAAGCCGGTCAAAGTCCGGCGCTGCCCCCGCAACGGTGGTGGAGTTCAAGTCGCAACGGGAGACCACTGGGCGAAAGCCTGGGAAGGTGTCGCGACCGTCCGCAAGGACACTCCAGAGCCCGGAAACCAGCCCGAGATGCTTAGACTCGACTGATCGCGGTGGGCGGTCAAGAGGTGGATAGTGCATGTCCGGCGCACCGCCGGCCCGCGGTCGATCCTCCCTCCATCACCACCAGTTCAGTCATTAGAGCGACGTGCGGTCCACTTGGACGCACAAAGTACGCTCTAAGGCTTGGAACCGGCGCCTTATGCTTTCCGAAAATCGAAATCGATTTTCGGGCCGATGCGATGAATGTGAGGACAGGACATGGACGCGCGCAATGACATGCTGAGGCTGCTGCAAGGCCGCAAGAGCGGCTTCTCGCTGGAGCAGCCCTTCTATACCGATCCCGATTATTTCAAGCTCGACATGGAGCTGATCTGGTATCGCGACTGGCTGTTCATCGGCCATGATTGTGAATTGCCGAAGCCGGGCAGCTTCATCACGGCGCAGATCGGCGACTATCCGGTCGTGCTGGTCCGCGACCAGCAAGGCAAGATCAATGCCTTCCACAATTCCTGCCGCCATCGCGGCAGCCGCGTCTGCAACACCGAAAAGGGCACGGCGGCGAAGCTTGTCTGTCCCTATCACCAGTGGACCTATGAGCTGGATGGCCGGCTTTTGTTCGCCCGGCAGATGGCTGAGGGTTTCGACAAGAGCCAGTTTGGGCTGAAGCCCGTCGCCTGCGAGAATGTCGGCGGCTACATCTTCATCTGCCTGGCCAGGGAGCCGGCGGATTTCGCGCCGATGCAAGCGATGATCGAGCCTTATCTGTTGCCGCACCGGCTGCGTGAGGCAAAGGTCGCCTTCGAGAGCACGATCATCGAGAAAGGCAACTGGAAGCTGGTCTGGGAAAACAACCGCGAGTGCTACCACTGCGCGGCCAATCATCCCGAGCTTTGCAAGACCTTCCCGGAGGCGCCGACCGTGACCGGCGTCAATGGCGCCGACAGCGACCCAGAAATGGTCGCGCATTGGGCGAAATGCGAGGCCGTCGGCCTGCCGAGCAAGTTCCGCATTGACCCGGCCGGACAGTACCGCGCCACCCGCGCACCGCTGCTGCGCGATGCCGTCAGCTACACGATGACCGGCAAACTGGCGGTGAAGAAGAACCTATCCGACGCCGTCTCCGCCGACCGGATCGGCACCTTGATGCACTATCACTACCCGACAACCTGGAACCACATCCTCATCGATCACGCGGTGACGTTCCGGGTGCTGCCGATCAGCGCCACCGAAACGGCGGTGACGACGAAGTGGCTGGTGCACAAGGACGCTGTCGAGGGTGTCGACTACACGATCGACGACCTTACGCATGTGTGGACCGAGACCAACGACCAGGACCGCCGCATCGTCGAGGAGAACGCTTTCGGCATCCTGTCTCCAGCCTATGAACCCGGCCCCTATTCGGAGCTGCATGAGGGCGGCGTGATCCAGTTCGTCGAATGGTACGCGGGTTTCATGGGCCCACGCCTTGCCGAAGGCGGCCGGCCGGCATTGCGCAGCGTTGCCTAGCGCGAAAGGGACAAGAGGATGAACGCGATGACGGATCTTGGCCTCTATCGCCATCTCGACCAGATGGCGCCCTGGAACGACCGGCTCCAGGTACTGGAAGTCATCGGCGTCAGCGACGAAGCGCCTGACGTCAAGACCTTCACCTTCCGCTCCGACAACCAGACCTGGTTCCGCTACAAGCCCGGGCAGTTCGTGACACTGGAATTGCCCACACCGGACGGGCCGCTGATGCGCACATATACGCTGTCGTCTTCGCCATCGCGGCCGTTCTCGATCGCGGTGACCGTGAAGGCGCAGGCCGGCAGCATCGGCACGCGCTGGATGTTCGACAATCTGGCGCCGGGCGCGCACGTCAAGGCCTATGGCCCGACCGGTGATTTTTCGCTGCACAGCCACCCGGCGGCCAAGTATCTGTTCATCTCCGCCGGCTCCGGTGTAACGCCTATGATGTCGATGCTGCGCTGGCTGAATGATTGCGCACCATGGACCGATGTCGGCTTCGTCAACTGCGCACGGCGGCCGGAAGAGATCATTTTTCGCAAGGAGCTCGAGCTCCTCGGCAGCCGCATGCCAGGCCTCTCGCTCGGCTTCATGATCGAGGAACGGTCCAGCCGCGAGGGCTGGTTCGGCCATATGGGCCGCATCGACGCGATACGGCTGCCCTTGCTGGCGCCTGACTTTCGCGAGCGTGCGATCTTCTGCTGCGGCCCCGATCCCTTCATGCGTGCAGTGCGCGGCATGCTGGAGTCCTCCGGCTTCGACATGGAAAATTACCATCAGGAGAGCTTTGCCGCGCCGGCCGTCGAGGAAATTCCGGCGCCGTTCGCATCACCTCCGGATGGCGGCGCCACGGTTCCCGTCGAAGCCGCGACGCCGGTCCGATTCTCGCTTTCGGATGTCGACGCCGAATGCGTTGCCGGCCAGACCGTGCTGCAGACGGCGCGTGCCTCAGGCGTGAGAATCCCGGCGGCCTGCGAGTTCGGCCTGTGCGGAACCTGCAAGGTCAAGAAGATCGCCGGCGAGGTCGAGATGAGTCACAATGGCGGCATCCTCGATCACGAAATCGAGGACGGTTTCATCCTTGCCTGTTGCTCAAAGCCGATTTCGGCACTCGAAATCGAGGCGTAGCGGCGGAACACGCCGGGTTTCCAACCCCTGACTGCCCCAGCAATCGTGCCGTAGGCCCTGCTGCCCGCTATCTTGCCAAAACACTGGCAAATGGTTAGACGCCTTGCAACGGCTGGGCGCGGCCGTGACGGCCGACGATTGTTTTCCGAGGCCACCTTTGGGCGGGGAACAATGATGCAGCAATCCGGCATCTACGCGGTTGCAAGCAAGGACATCGTTTTCGAATCCTTCGATGGCGAGGCCGTTGTCCTCGACCTGGCAACCGGGAAATATTTTGGCTTTTCAGATTCAGGCAGCAGGATCTGGGAGGCGCTGTCATCCGGCGTGCCGGCATCCGAGCTTATCGATGCCACGACGGCTGTGGGAACAGTGGGCGCGGGTGAGATCGACAGCTTCATCGGGCAGTTGCTCGAATTCGGGCTGCTGGTGCCAGCATCCGGTGCACCGGCGCTGCTTTCGAGCGAACTGCTGACGCAACTCGCCCAGGCACGCGAGCCGCTCAAGGTCGATCTCCATGACGACCTGGCCGACCTCATCGTGGTCGACCCCATCCATGATGTCGAGGAACCTCTCGGCTGGCCTGCCGTCAAGCAGGCCACCTGAGCACCTTGGGCGCCCCACGGCAGCAAATCACCCTGGAGAGCCTGCCGGACTACGCACGCCACGTGCTTGCGGTGGCGGAAAACCGCGCCGCAAGCTACCCCGTAACCAGCAAGGTCAAGCTGCCTCGGCTGGAGCTGACGGTGCATCTGGGGCCTGGCGCATTGGCGGATGCCATTGGCAATGCCTTTGTTCCGGCCCGGGCAGGCGAGGCGGAAGCCGGCGCCTGCGGTATTTTCGTCACCCATGCCGGCATCGAGGGCATTCCTGCGCCTGCCACCTGGGGCAACCAGCTCTATATCCCGCATGCATTCGCCACCCGGCTGGCGGAGGCGGGGCTGCGCGGAAGCTATTTCCACGATCTCGATTTCTGGCAGTTCTACGACCCCGAGCGCCATGTCGGCGCGCAGCTGATGATGTCGGCGGACGGCTTCCCGCCCTGGGAGCCGGGCGCACCCCTGCGCGCTTTCCTGCATTGGGAATACGCGGCGCGCGGCATGCGCCTGACCCATGCGGGCACCTTGGGCCTGAATGGCAAAGGCGTCCTCCTTGGCGGGTCGGGCGGGGCCGGCAAATCGGGAACCGTCGTTGCCGGCCTGCTCAACGGGCTCGATAGTGTCGGCGATGACTATGTGCTGATCGATTTGAACGAGGGCGTGACCGCGTATCCGCTGTTTGCCACGCTCAAGCAGGATCCTCGAGGTTTCGCCCGGTTGGGATTGGGGCAGCGGCTGAAGTCATACGACCCGCTCAATTGGCAAGGGAAACATCAATTTCGCGTCGACGATATCGCGGCGCGGCCGATACCTGCAAGTCTGGACATTGTTGCGTTGATGGTACCACATATCAGTGGGAATCTGGAGAGCTCAATCGTGCCTGTATCGCGCAAGGATGCCATGATCGCACTGGCGCCGTCCGGCATCTCGCAGATGCCCGGCGAACGCGAAAGCGGCTTTCGTTTCTTCAGCCAACTGACCAGCCTGCTGCCATGCTACCGGCTATCGCTGGGGACACGGCCGGCGGAAATCGCCGCGACGGTTTCCGATTTCCTTGCTCGGGGCGATGGATGACACTGAGCGTCATCATGCCTGTCCACAATCGCGAGCGCTATGTCGTTTCCGCGTTGCGGTCCCTGCTCCGGCAGTCCGGCGATGCCGACCTGGACATCATCGTCATCGATGACGGCTCGACAGATGGCACCAGCGACGCCGTGCGCGCGCTGGCGCGGGAGACATCGTGCATCCGCCTTTTCCAGCAGGCCAATCAGGGAGTGGCCAAGGCGCGCAACGCAGGTCTGGAACAGCTGCTGCCAGCGACGCAATACGTGTCTTTTCTCGATTCCGACGACATTTCCCCGGCCGGACGCTTCAAGGCCGATCTCGCCTGTTTCACGGCCGACCCCGCGCTTGAGCTTACCTATTCGCTGATGAGTGAGGTTGACGCCATTGACGACGACGCTCTGGAGCCCGCCGCCAACTGCCGTTCCGTGACCACGCGCGGGATCTATCTGGGGGCAGGCATCTTCAGCCGAAGGCTTGTTGACCGCACCGGCGGCTTTGATGACGCCCTTATCCAGGCGGAAGATATCGACTATCTGCTGCGCGTATTCGAAAGTGGCCCCCGGTTCGCCCTGCCCGATACAATAGCGATTTACTACCGGCACCATCCCGGAAACATGACCAAGCAGCGCGACGTCAAGCGCCGGGAATATCTGCGCGCGATCCAGAAATCGATGCGCCGGCGCAAGGCCGATCCGTCGCTGCGCCCAGTCGAAGGGGTTTTCGAAATGAAGAGCCCTGTCGACTGGCGGGTGGCTTGACATGATTTGCAGGGAGTGGCCCGGTTCTCGAGCAGGAGCACAATGGCGGCACGGAGGTGCCTGGTGAAGTTGAGCGTCATCATGCCGGTCTACAACCGCGAGCATTTCGTCGGCCCCGCGCTTCGCTCACTGATCAGGCAGCGCGATGATGTCGACCTCGACGTCATCGTCATCGACGACGGTTCGACCGATGGCTCGGCGGCTGTGGTGCGGTCCTTGATCGGAGAAGCCCCATGCATTCGTCTGTTCCAGCAAGCCAACAGCGGAGTGACCAAGGCGCGAAACGCCGGGCTGAGGCAGTTGCTGCCGCAGACGCGGTTCGTATCCTTTCTCGATTCTGACGATATTTCGCCGATTGGTCGCTTCAGGGCGGACCTCGCATGCTTCAGCGAAGACCCAGACCTTGAAGTGACTTATTCACGCATGACGCTGGTCGACAACCTGGACAATGAGACGCTCGAGCCGGCCGTCGACAGCAATTGCATCACCGTGCGGGGGATTCATCTTTCGGCGGGAATTTTTACCCGCGACCTCATCGACCGCAGTGGCGGTTTTGACGAGGATTTCAGGCAAGCGGAAGACACCGACTTTTTGCTCCGTGTGTTCGAGAGCGGCCCGAAATACGCCATGCCCGATACGGTGGGGCTCTACTATCGACGCCACCCAGGCAACATGACCAAGGAAGCCGAAGTGCCTTTTCGTGAATTCATGCGTGCCATCCACAAGTCGATAAAGCGCCGCAGGGCCGATCCCTCGTTGCGCAAGGTCGAGGGGATCTTCGATTTCAGGGAACTCGCACATTGGCGCTTCCTCTGATGGCCGGTTATGGCGTCGTCATCCCCGCCTTCAACGCGGCCGCAACCATCGCCGCGACATTGAATTCAGTGCTGGCGCAGACGGTCAAAGCCAGCGCTATCATCGTCGTCGATGATGGTTCGACCGACAATACGATTGCTGTAATCGACGCCTTGAGCATGCCAGTGACCGTACTTCGGCAGGAGAATGCAGGGCCCGGCAGTGCCACCACCAGAGGCTTCGCGGCGCTGTCCACCCCGTTCATAGCCACGCTGGACGCCGACGACCTTTGGCTGCCCAACAAGATCGAGAAACAGCTCGCCCATCTTAATCATCATCCCCAGACGTCGGGTGTCTTCACGCATTGGCAAATTTTTCGCGAAGACCGGCCTGACTTGCCGGAGGGTGACGGTTTAGCCGGCTGGTCGCGGACAACCATGATAATCCGCCGGGAGGTCGCAGAGGTCGTTGGCCCGGTCATAGACCCGCAAGGCGGGCGCGGCGATATGGTCGATTGGATCGCCCGGGTGCGCGAGGCCAGCTTCGTGCTGGATATGATGGATGAAATCCTGGCGCTGCGCCGGATCAGGCCAGGGAGCCTGTCATATGGGCGCGATTCCACCCGTGACCGTGGCTATCTCGAAGTCGTTCGGCTCGCCATGCAGCGACGGGCGCAAAACAAGCCGGGCGCCCGCTGATGGCCAAAGGACTTCGCCGCATCAGCCGACGCTTTCCCGATTATGGCTGGTCATGGCCCACCGGCAAGCTCGACCAGTTGCTCAAGGCGGCATTGCTTCCCGATGAGGACGCAGCCTGCCAATACGCGGCGCGTTGGCTCGATGAAAACGACATCGACCTCGTTTCCTTCCGCGAACACCGGCTGCTGGCGGCGATTTCCGACCGGTTTGGCCGCAAGCTCGCCGGCCATTCCGCCTATCCTCGCCTTGTCGGCCTGCAAAAGATGCTGTGGACCAAGTCACGCATGGCCATGCGTGAGGCCGACCCGGCGCTGAAGGCGATGGTGGATGGCGGCGCCGACATCATGCTGATCAAGGGGGCCAGCCGGATTGCCGTCAACGCATCCGCCCAGCGCGGCCGGGTGGCGCATGACATCGACATCCTTGTGCGCCCGCGCGACATGGCCACTGTCTTCGACATCTTGCGCGGCAGCGACTGGCAGATCGCTTCCGGCGTCAGCCCTCAATATTTGCGAACCCGGCTGCCGTCGCTGCGGTCGATGAATTTCTTCAAAGGCAGTTTCGGCGACATTGACCTGCACCAGCTCGGCTATGACGGGTCGCAGCCCAGCACCGAGGATGACGTGGCGATCTGGCAGCGCGCCGTCCCGGCCGCATTCAGCGGCGTCAGTGTGTTCGTGCCCTCGCCTGCCGACCGCATGACCCTGGCAATCGCGCATGGCGGCCTTGACGCCCACACGCATAGCGACTGGCTGGTCGATTGCGCGGTCGCCATCCATGGCGGCGATGTCGATTGGGATGTTTTCACCGATATCGTCAGCAGACGCGGCATTGCCGTCGCCGCGGCGGTGGCGCTTTCCTATCTCGGCCTGGAGATCGGAATTCCGGTTCCGGAGGCCGTGCTGGCAAGAACAGTCGAGATGGCGGATCGTGCCGGCCTTTCACGCTGGTCCGCTATGTTGCAAGCGAAGCCGCGCACGGATTTTGGCAAACTTGTCTGGCTGTCGCGCGGATTTGCCAAGCAGTTGCGCCTGAAGCGAAAGAAGGGCCGGCCACAGCAAGCGCCGCCAGCGAGCCCCTGGCGCGGCGGATTGGCGAGACGCAAGACAGATGTGTCACCAGCGCCAATGGTGTTCTCGCAAATCATCCCTTGCCCGCAGGCGAGCGGAGACATGATGCTGGATCTCACTGTCAGGATCGGTGTTCCGCCGGTTCGGCGCCGCATAGAGATGGAGATCAATGCCGGCGACGATCATATCGCCCGGCTGCGCGCCATGGTCATCAGCCGGTCCGGCAAGGAAAGGGTGCTGCGTTTTCGCGGCAAGGTGACGCTGGAAGGCGCACCAAAATCATTGATGCTTGAGGCGCGGCCTTCACGCCAGTTCCGCGATTGGGACAATGCGGCGACCGTCGCCGCCTATGGGGCGCTGCCATTCCAGCTGCTGTCGGCTGAATTCTCGCCAGCCAGTTAATCACGGTGATGTTAGGGCTCAAACCCCGTAGCGTTCAGTGCGGATGACCTCCGGGGCGATGTCCGCGTCGATCAACGCCTGGGCAGCGGCCGAGACGAAGGCGTTCGACCCGCAGACAAAGGCAAGCCTGGGCGGTGCGGGCAGCCGTGCTATCGCCTGCACCATCATGGCGACATCGACGCGCCGCGCATAATCGCTAGGACGCCGGGCAGGCTCACGCGTCAGCGTCAGCACCAGATTGAAGCCATCCTTGCGATCGTCGAGACCGATCAATTCGTCGCGAAAGATCACCTCGTCCCAGATCCGCGCCGAAAACACCAATGCGACCGCCACCGCCGATTTCCGCGCGGCGCGATGTCGGACCATGGACATCAAGGGGACCACGCCCGAACCGCCGCCAACGAGCAAAAGCGGGCCTTCCTCACTGCTGGACCAGACGAAATGGCCGCCAAGCGGCCCGCGCAGCTCGACCTCGTCACCGACCGCCGCGACGTCATGGAAGAACGGCGAAACCTCGCCGTCTTCGAGTTTTTCGATGGCCAGTTCGATCGCCTCCCCCGCTTCCGGCGCGGAGGCGATGGAATAGGAGCGGCGCGCCTGATAGCCGTCCGGCGCGGTCAGCCTGACATCGACATGCTGCCCGGCCAGGTAGGCGAACGGGCGCGAGGGCTGAAAAAAGAAACTGGTGACACGCGGCGTGCGTTTTTCGACGCGCGTGATTACGGCTGTCTGCCAGGGCGACGCTGCCTCGCTCATGGATCGTTCGTGTAGCGCTGCTCGCGCCACGGATCGCCATAGATATGATAGCCACGCAATTCCCAGAAGCCGGGTTCATCGCGTTCGGTGAATTGCAGACCGGTAAGCCACTTGGCCGATTTCCAGAAATAGAGATGCGGCACCAGAAGCCGCGCCGGTCCGCCATGGTCCGCCGTTATCGGCTTGCCTTCGTAGAGCAGCGCCACCATCGCCTTGCCAATGGTGAGGTCTTTCGTCGGCACATTGGTCGAATAGCCGTCGAAGGAATGCGCCAGTGTGAAAGCGGTCGGCGGCTCGATGCCGGCATCG
This sequence comes from Mesorhizobium sp., assembly GCA_039916205.1. GTDB lineage: Bacteria > Pseudomonadota > Alphaproteobacteria > Rhizobiales > Rhizobiaceae > Mesorhizobium. The sequence goes on from JBDSLV010000492.1 coordinate 10,738, forward strand.
GCCAGAATGTCGTCGACCAGGACGCCTTGCCAGGGCGTATCGAACTTGGTCCATGCCGTCACGCAATGGATATCGCGCGTCATCTTGCTCAACGGCAATGCGTTGAACTCGGCCCAATTCCATTTCTTGATCGGCCGTGGCCCATGCTTGAGCGTGAACGACCAATCCTCGGAGCGCACACGCGGGGTCGGTCCCGCCGACAGGACGGGAAATCCCTGCTCCAGATATTGCCCAGGCGGGATGCGGGCATCGTTGTCTGTTGGCGGTCGTCGTCCGGAGAAGCCGCGCGTGACCATCGGAACAATCTCTCTGTGCAAGGCCGCATATCGGCCCCGCCCAGTCTTCTCGAAGATGCCTTGCCGGGCAACAGGAATTTTGGCCTGAAGCGGCAAACTCATGGCAGGCTTGCCGCTTCCTTGTTCATCCAGACGCCGGTTCAACCGTTGGCGAAAGGCACCGCGACGTAGATCTGGCCGCTGCCACGCTCGACCAGCAGCAGCACCGACTTCTTGCCGGATTTGCCGGCTTGCGCGATCGCCTGCGTCACCTGTCGGGCGCTCTTCACCGGCACCTGGTTGACGCCGACGATGATGTCGCCGGGCTGGATGCCGGAAGCAGCCGCTGCCTTGTCAGGATTGACCCTGGCGACCAGCGCGCCATGCTGATTGGCGGCAAGGTTCATCTGCTCGCGCACGTCAGGGGTGATATCCATCAGGCCGAGACCGATCGCCGGAACACGAGAGCCCTCCTCGGTAGCAGGAGCACCGGAGCCGTCCGTCACCGAAGCCGTCTTCACGTCATCGCCGTTGTGTCCGACATCGACGGAGATGTCGACAGCCTTGCCTTTGCGCCAGACGCCAAGCGGCTCCCTGGCGCCGGGCGAGACATCGGCAACCGCCCGCGACAGGTCCTTGGGATCCTTGATCTCCTGGCCTGCGAAGCTGGTGATGACGTCGCCGGTCTCGACGCCGGCCTTGGCGGCCGGCGAGCCGTCATTGATCTGCGAAACCAGCGCACCGCCGGGGTGATCGAGCCCGATGGCGCTCGCCACATCGGGCGTCACCGGCTGGATCTCGACGCCGAGATAGCCGTACTGGATGGAGCCGTCCTTCATCAGCTTGGCCACCACTTTCTGGGCCTGGTCCGACGGAATGGCGAAGCCGACACCGACACTGCCGCCGTTGGGCGAATAGATCGCCGTGTTGATGCCGACCACATCGCCGTTGGCATCGACCAGCGGGCCGCCGGAATTGCCATGATTGATCGGCGCGTCGATCTGGATGAAATCATCAAACGGGCCGCTGTGCAGGTCGCGGCCACGCGCCGAGACAATGCCAGCCGTAACCGTGGTGCCGATGCCGAACGGATTGCCGATCGCCAGCACCTGGTCGCCGGTCATCAGCTTGTCGGAATCGCCCCATTTTACAGTCGGCAAGGGCTTGGCGGCCGAAATCTTGAGGACCGCGAGATCGTTCTTGGCGTCGCGGCCGACCAGCGTGGCGGGAAGCTCGGTGCCGTCGTCGAGCGTCACCTTGATCGACTGCGCGCCGTCTACGACGTGATTGTTGGTGACGATGGTGCCGTCGGCGGCGACGATAAAGCCCGACCCAAGCGCCTCGGTGCGTGGCGCCTGCTGCTGCTGTTGAGGCGGCGTCCTTGGGGCGGGCATGCCCTGGTCGCCGAAGAACTGGCGTAAATAGTCATCGAAAGGCGAGTTGCCCGGGAAGGGGGTGGCGTCGCTGGTCGCCTCGGGCTGCGCTTTCATGATGGTGGTGACCGTCACCACCGCCGGCTTGTCGGCGGCGACGATGGGGGCGAACGAGCCGTTGGGCGCCGTCACCCCGGCAACGGGTGTCATCGTGCCGGCCTGGGCATGATTTGCCTTGACGACCGAGAACGCGACTGGACTGACGATGAGCGCGGCGCCCAGCAATGCGGCGACGCGATGCCTGCGAAGAATCTGGAGGGATGACATGGTCGTTGTCCATGCGAGAAATTGGTTCGGCACCGTGGCTGTCGCGGTGGGGAACAGCCCATTCGGCGTATCGGCCTTCGGGGCTGCCGGTCTCGCATATTGCGGCAGCCGACCCGGTCGACAACCTTCATCTAGGACGCAGTTGCGGGCGAAATAGGTTTTTCCTGATATATTACAAAGATTTAATTCTTTAGGAGCCCCAACCACCTCGACCTCGCAGTGGTTGACTAAGCCTGACCGAAACCGTTGCGAAGCTCAGATCCCGCCGTTTCGCCTGAGATAGGCGCTGGCCAGTTCGCGCATCCGATTGCCGTCGAAGCTCGGCCCGTGGCCGCCGTGACCAATGCGGATCGGCAGGTCCAGCAACCGCTGCATCGTCGCGCAATAGGCCGACTTGTCGGAGTCGGGCAAATCGTCGATCAGCCAGCTATCGTAGATGGCGTCGCCGCTGAAGAACAGCCCATCCACTTCGTCGAACAGGGCAATCGAGTCCGGCGAATGGCCGGGCAGATGCAACACCCGGAACTGGCGATCGCCGAGATCGACGGTGTCGCCGTCGCCGAGGGTGCGCGTCAAGGGTGCCGGCGGGATGACGTAGTCTGAAGCCTTCCAGCCCGGCGCCGGCAGTTCCGAGACGGCATCGTCAAGATTGTGGAACATGTAGGCGTAGGTCACCGCCTCATCCATGGTGTCGAACTGCGCCGCACTGTGCCTTGGCCCTGCCCGCAGCGGGAACTCGTGCAGCGACCCGACATGGTCGAGATGGATATGGGTGGCGACGACCAGCAGCGGCTTGCCGGCCGTCGTCTCGATCTGCGGCGCCAACGGGCAGATGCCCATGCCTGTGTCGACCAGCAGGTCGACATCGCGGCCGCGCAGATGCCAGATATTGGCGCGCACGAAATCATGCACGAACGGCTCTGTCAGCATCGTCGTCTTGTCGTCGACGATGCTCTTGCTGAACCAGCTGTCCATCAGAGAGCCGGCATCAAACGAAGGGCTTTCCGACCTTGTATTTCTCCGGAACCAGCCGCTTCAGATAGGCCATGCCGGCCTCGGACAGCTGATTGATATCAGGCTTCATGAAATCGTCCGGCATGTGGCGCGTTTTGCCGGCTACGTTTTTCAGTGGCACCTTCTTCAGCACCGTTCTTGTGCCGTCATATTGCAGCGCCACGGAACCGCCGCCCTGTTCGGCGACGCCGACGGCGAAAGCTCCGGCGTCAAAAGCCTCCCGCGCGTCAACCGCACTGATGGCGCCGATATAGCCGCGCGGCATGTAGCCAAGCGCGTCGACACGGGCCCGCTTGCCAGGCAGTCCTTCGGCCAGCGCGTGCTCCAGTGCCGCGGTCAGATCGCTGCCCGACAGTTTGACGTTGCCATGCGCGTCGCGCTCCAGCTTTTCTGGCGGCACCAGGCTTTCGACCAGCGCCTTGCCGTCGGCGGTGCTGACACCCTCGGACACGGCGACGATGCAACGCTTGTGGCGGTCGAGCGTGGCGCGCACATCATCGATGAAGCCGGCTGCCGAGAACGGCCGCTCCGGCACGTAGACGAGATGCGGGCCGCTGTCGGGATCAAGCTGCCATGCGGCAGCCGCGGCGGTGAGGAAGCCGGCATGGCGGCCCATGACAATGCCGACATAGATGCCGGGCAAGGCGCGGAAATCGAGATCGACGGACAGAAACGCGCCGGCGACGAACTCGGCCGCCGAAATGAAACCCGGCGTGTGGTCGTTCTCCTCGAGATCATTGTCGATGGTTTTCGGTGCATGGACAAAGGCGATCGAGCCGCCGGCGGCATCGGTCAGGATCTGCTGCGTGCCTGAGGTGTCGTTGCCACCGATATAGATGAAGGCGTCGGCGCCAGCTTTCTTCAGGCCGTTGAGGATCACGTCGCAATAGGCGGCATCCGGCTTGTCGCGCGTCGAGCCAAGGGCCGCGCTCGGCGTTCCCGCGATCAGCCGCAGGCGGTCCTCGGGGATGGCCGAAAGGTCGACATAGTTGCCATCACGAATGCCGCGCACGCCGTGGATGGATCCGAGAACCTTGGCGCCGGGATGCCGCTTGCGGATCTCCAGCGTTGCCCCGACCACCGTCTGGTTGATGACGGCGGTCGGACCGCCGCCCTGCGCGATGACAAAAGTTCCGGCCATTCCTGACGTCTCCCGAGCGATGAATTTACAGGCACATTCGCCTGTCTTGCGGCATCGCGCAACGGGAGAACCTGAGCATGATCCCGAAAAGTGGCAACCGGTTTTCGGAAAAGATCATGCTCAAGAAAGAGAATAAGGAGGCGGCTAGCGGCTCAGACGACGACGACCGGGTTTTTCTTGGAGACGCGGCTGTAGAGGTCGATGATGTCCTGATTGATCAGGCGCACGCAGCCCGACGACATCGCCTGGCCGATGCTCCACCATTCGGGCGAGCCATGGATGCGGTAGCCGGTATCCCTGCCGTCCTGAAAGATATAGAGCGCACGCGCACCGAGCGGATTGGTCAGGCCGCCGGGCTGGCCGGCCTGCCATTTCACCAACTCCGGCTTGCGGGCGATCATTTCCGGCGGCGGGGTCCATGTCGGCCATTCCTTGCCGTACTGGATGTTGGCGCGGCCAGACCAGCGGAAACCGTCCTTGCCGATGCCGACGCCATAGCGGATCGCGTCACCGCCCGGCTGCACCAGATAGAGCATGCGTTCCTGCAGGTGAACAACGATAGTGCCGGGCGCCTCGCCGGTCTTGTCGACGACGATCTGGCGGCGGAACTCCGGCTTGACCTTGAGATAGGGCACCTCAGGCACATTGAAGCCGCCATCCGTCAGCGAAGCGTACATCAGGTCGGGGCTGGTGACGTGCTTGTCGACGCTGATGCTTGGCCGGATCGGCCGCACCGAGCCGGTGACCGTATCATCGAGTTCGAGCGCCGGAAGACCACCACCGCCCGATGTCGAACAGCCGGCAACGCCGAGCAGGGCCATGGCGCCTGCCCCTGACAGGATGGAACGGCGGGAGAGAATAACATCGGTTTCGATTGCGTCGCCATCTCGCGGCGGCGTCAGACCTTGCGGCAACTCACGCATATACCCAAACCCTACGCTGTCGGCGGGAAGCACGGTCCGGCCGGATAGCAGGCATTTTCAACAATCATGGTTGATAAAGCGTGAAGGCCTTGCGCTGCCTGCGTTTGGGGCGGCGATGGACCATCGTTCCCTGTCGGGTTGGGAGGACAGGGCACAAAATGACCTCGGTCAGGTCATATTGCCGGCATCGAGGCTTCCTACCTCTCGGTCCGCGATCGAGGGGAACCCATGTGCAACAGCCTAAAAACCGACATCAAGCTTTTTGCCGCTGCCATTGCCGCGGCCGCCCTGGTGCTTGGTGCCAATGTCAACCTCGCCGACATCGTGAGCACGATCAGCGGCGTGAACTGACACCAGGCTGCCTTTGGCGCAACTGAGTTCACGGCAACTCCAGAAAAACCGCGCCACGGCCTTGCGTCCGGAAATTGCGCAAAAAGAAAAATCCAGCCTCTTTACATTCTCCTCGCCCCAAGGATTTGTCCTCTTCTTTACGCTCAAAGGAGACGAGCATGTCCTTCGGAAACTGGGCCGCCTTTGCCGCCGCGTCGACCATCCTTCTT
>JBDSLV010000493.1:0-2525 GCA_039916205.1 Mesorhizobium sp.
CCAGTAGTTTGGATCGATCAGCGGATGATCCGCCGGATCGGCACTCTTCAGCCGCACCGTGCCGCGCGAGCGCGGACGCAGGAAAGCCGAGTTCAGCGTCACGCCCGGGTTCTTCAGCTTCTCGACACCGGCCTCGATGCCGGAGCCGAGGCCGAGATGGAACTGGATGTCGGGGGAGGCGGCGGTCGGATCGGCGTACCAGAAGCCGCCGGTCTCGAACAGGCTGGAGGCTACCGGCCCTTTCTTCAGCAGCAGATACTGCAGGCCAGCCCAGGCGGTGCGGTGCGGTTTGGCGTAGTTGTCATAAGTGTGGTCGCCGGTGCATTCGGCGATGACGAACAGGTCGAGATGGTCCTGCATGTTGGAGCCGACGCCGGGCAGGTCATGCACAGGCGTGACGCCGACCGATTTCAGATGGTCGGCTGGACCGATGCCCGACTGCATCAGGAGCTTCGGCGAGCCGATGGCGCCGGACGATATGATGACCTCGCGGTCGGCACGCAGGATCGTCTTCTGGCCGCCTGGCTTGTCGACGATCTCGACGCCGATGGCGCGGCCTTTCTCAACGACAATGCGCGTCACCAGCACATCGGTCCTGACGGTGAGATTCTTGCGCGCGCGGATCGGCTTGAGGTAGGCGACCGAGGCGGAGGAGCGCCGGGCGTCCTTCTGCGTCAGCTGGTAGTAGCCGACGCCTTCCTGGCTGGCGCCGTTGAAATCCGGATTGAAGGGAATGCCCATCTCCTGGCCGGCGCGGAAATAGGCCTCGCAGATCGGCAGCGGCGAGATCGGGTTCGAGACGCCGAGAGGACCCTGGTCGCCGTGGAAATCGTTGGCGTAGCGCTGGTTATTCTCGGCCCGCTTGAAGTAGGGCAGCACGTCGCGGTAGCCCCAGCCGGCAAGGCCTTCCTCCTTCTCCCAGGCATCGTAGTCGCGGGCATTGCCGCGCGTGTAGATCTGGGCGTTGATGGAGGAGCCGCCGCCAACCACCTTGGCCTGGGTGTACCAGTAGACGCGGTCCTTCATGTGCTTCTGCGGCACCGTCGACCAACCCCAGGAGGCGATGCCCTTGGTCATCTTGGCGAAGCCTGCCGGCATATGAATATAGGGGTGCCAGTCCTTGCCGCCGGCTTCAAGCAGAAGCACGGAGTTGGACGGGTCCTCGCTCAGCCTGTTGGCCAGAACGCAACCAGCCGGGCCGGCGCCCACGATGATGTAGTCGGTCATGACACTATCCATTCACAGTCGCGGCACGGAGAGCGCACCGTCGACATTGATGATCGAGCCGGTTGAAAAGCCAAGCTTGCCGGCGGCAAGCGTCGCCACCACGGCGCCGATGTCGGAGGCTTCGCCCCAGCGTTTTGCCGGCACCAGACCGCCGTCGATCAAACTGTCGTATTTGGCGGTAACGCCTGCCGTCATGTCGGTTCGGATGATGCCCGGCCGCAACTCGAAAACGCCGATATTCTCGGCGGCGAGCCGCAGAGCCAGGTTCTTCACCCACATCGAAAGCCCGGCTTTCGAGACGCAGTAGTCGGAGCGTTCGGGCGATGCCATCTCAGCACTGACCGAGGTGATGGTGATGATCGATTTTGGATGATCGCCTGGCGTGGCCAGCATTGCCTTGGCGACAGCCTGGCTGAGGAAGACGGTGCCGCGCAGGTTGATATCAAGCGCGCGGTCGAAATGCTCCGGCTTCAGATCCAGGAGATCGCCGCGCACCACGGCGCCGACGCCGGCATTGTTGACCAGACAGTCGATACGGCCGAAGGCGCGCTGCGCGGTGTCCACAAGAGCCGCGTGGTTGGCGAGATCGGCAATGTCACAGCGGACATAGGCGAATTTCACGCCGCGCGCGGTGATGTCGTGGGCAAGCTCATCGGCGGGTTTCTCGGCGAGGTCGGCGACAAGGATGTCAAAGCCGATGTCGGCCAACGCCTGGGCGCATGCGAGGCCGATGCCGCGCGCGCCGCCGGTGACGATGGCCGCCGGGCGGGTCATGCGGCAAGCTCGTTTTTGCGGATATGGTCCGCGACCCGCAGCGCCTGTGCGGCGATCGACAGCGCCGGATTGACCGCAGCCGAGTTCGGCAGGAAGCCGCCGTCGACGACGAACAGGTTCTGGTGGTCGAAGGCGCGGCAGAAGGGATCGAGCGGCGAGGTCGCCGGATCGGTACCCATCTTCACCGTGCCGCATTGATGCGAGGGGGTGCGCTTGTCGAAGGGGCGTGACAGCACGATCGGATAGCCACAGGCGCGGAAGTGTTCGCGCATCACCTTGGTCAGCCCATCGAGCGACTGCATGTTGGAGCGACGCCATTGCATGACGATGTCCTTGCCGTCGACCATGATGCGGCTTTCAGGATCGGGTAGATCCTCACACATCAGGTACCAGTCGACGGCATGGCCGGCCATGTAGTCGAGTGCGAATTTCGGCGCCAGCTTGACGTTGGCCCTCAGCATGTTGCCGTCGATCTTGCCGAGGAGTTGGACATTGCCGAGCGGCTTGCCGCCCTTGCCGTCGGA
>JBDSLV010000494.1:0-4595 GCA_039916205.1 Mesorhizobium sp.
TTCATGGATCAGTCCTCGGCCGCATTGGAGCGCAACAGTCATTTTGCGCGCGACAGGCCGCCATTGCAAGAAAAACACCTCATTATGTGACTTCGATGAAAGTTTGATCATTCGCGGACCAGCCGAAAACACCCAGGAATGGGTGCCGGCATCGCGGCCCTCTTGGGAAAGCCTGTTGGTTTGTTGACAGAAAGAATGCTCCGGAATCAAATTTATGCTATTCAGCGGCCAGCGAGATCGGATGCTCGGATGGGAGTAACCGTCATGCAATCAAATAGGTCAGCCCTGGTTTTGGCAGCCATGCTTTTGGCGGCACCCGCATGCGCCGATCCTGTGCAGAAATCAGAAGATATCGTGAAGTTCTTTGCCGGCGCGACCAAACTCGGCCTGTCACGCGGAATTTGCGTCGGCACCGAGGAGGAGTGCAAAAGCAAGGAGACGGCAAAGGATCCGCCGGCGGGCAAATCCAGTCTCGACATGCTGATAAACTTCGGACTGGACTCGGCGCAGCTCGACGCGAAGGCGCAGGCTGAGCTGGATGAGTTCGCCAAGGCGCTGAAGGACGACCGGCTGAGCACGCTCAGCTTCGTCGTCGAGGGTTACACTGACGCGTCAGGTACGCCTCGCTACAATGAGGGACTGTCGCAGCGAAGAGCGCAATCGGTGACCGCCTTCCTGACGTCGAATGGCATCGATGCCGCTCGCATCAATGCAATCGGCATGGGTGAAGCGAACCCACGCAGCCCTGATCCCTACGACCCGATCAATCGCCGGGTGGAAATGCGGATAAAGACGCAGTAGCCGGCGCCCTGGTCAGTCAAAGCGTATCCTGAACCGAGCTCACGATCGCCGCGATCGCTTGCTTGTAACCCGCGAACTCCGGCGACGTCTGCCGGACTTCCGTTGTTGTCGTTTCCGGCTGGTCGGTTCCGCTTGTTGCAGGGGGCAGCTTGTGGCCCATTTTCCTTTCGGCCCAGTCCACGACATAGCTGGCGGTCTTGCCGGAGAGAAACGGGTTGGCTTGAATGACCGGCGCTCCGAGCACGCTGACCAAGGGTGCCGAGCCCGGCGCTGACAACACCTGGTGCGCGCCTTCCATCCCCAGGAAGTGACAGAGATACAGCCGCCCGGCGGTGATCTGATGTCCGCGCGCCCGCAGGTAGGCTTCGCCTTCGCGCGCCAGATTGCGCACCATCTCGCGCGAGATCGTGGCGTCGTAACGCAACGCGAGCAGGTCGGCGGTCGAAAGTGTCCGCGCCAGGTCGGGGCGATAGGTGTTCATCATCCTGATCCAGGTCTTGGTGATGAACTGGCCGGCGCCTGTTGCCGAAGAAAGCGGGTTCTTGGCCCGTGCGCTGCCCCCGCTCTCGACATGAACGATACGATCGGTCAGCGTTTCAACGGCGGAATCGTCGGTTGCGACCGCCGTAACCGTGCCCAGCGGATCGATGGCCTCGCCATTTTGATAGAGTTCGAAATGCAGATGTGGTCCGGTCGAGAGGCCGGTGGTGCCGATGTAGCCGATGACGTCGCCGGCTTTCACCTTGGTGCCGACACCGCTTTCGATCGCGAATTTCTGCATGTGGGCGTAACGCGTCTCCCGTCCGTTCGCATGCGTGATCTTGACCAGATTGCCATAGCTGCCGCCGTCGCCCTGAAAACTGATTTCGCCATCGAATGCGGCTGCGATCGGCGTCCCCACGGGTGCTGCCCAGTCGACGCCCTTGTGGATGCGGACCGTTCCGAGGATCGGGTGCTTGCGTGGTCCGAAGGTCGAGGTCATCACGCCGTTGACTGGGGTGACCATACCGTTGGTGACCGTCAGCGAACGAACCTGGTCGTCGCCGCTGACGCAGGCAAACTGGCCGTCACTTTGCAGGAAGACGAAACATTCGAGGTTCTTGTCACTGCCCTGGATGCCAACATACAGAACCCGTCCGGCGGTCTCTTCCTTACCGCGCGGCGTCTGTGAATAGATCAGCACCAGCCGCTGGTCTTCACTGGCGAAGGCATCCAGGTCCTGGCCCCTGGAAAGATACATGATCGCTTCGCCGATGATGCCGGCGGGCACGCTGTTGCGCGCCGCCGTCGAGTAGATCGCGTCGAGAAGGCGATATTGCCTTTTGTGCGTGCCTTCCTCGGCCGCACCCGAATAGTTGAACAGATCTTCGCGCACCCACGGATCGACGCCTGAGACAAAGGCACCGGCGGCATTGCGCGTCAGGGTCCCGACGAAGACATTCTTGGCGTAGACCGAAACCTGCATCAGCGCCATCGCCGTGGTCTCGCGCGCCGGCCTGAAGCCGCGCATCGCGACGACATAGCCCGGCTCCAGGCCGTCCCGGTTGAAAAGCGTCTTAAGGGCCTCGCCCGCCAACTTGGCGTCCGCATCGGAGAAATGCGCGTCGGTGACGACGCTATCCAGGCTGCGATCGGTGAGGATTTTCACGAACGTGTCCTCGGTTGCCTCGAAGCGCTGATAGTCGCTGGTGACCGTTGCGACGGTGGTGTTGTTTTCGACCTTGGTTTTCTCGAAAGAGGGAAGGGCGGCCTCGCCAGCGTCTACCGTTTCGCCCCAACCGGCCTCGGGGTCGTCGGCGTCCGCTTGCGCTGCCGGAACCGCCGGGGTGTATTCAGGCGCCGGTGCCGGTTGAAGATCGTTCTGCAGGTCGCCGGATGGCGGTGCTTCCGGTGCTGGCTCCGCCTTCTTCCGCTGTGCCTGGAAGAAGGCGAAATCCTCTTGCGTGGAGGGTATCGTCGTCATGAACTTTTCGCTGGCGCTCAGCATGACATCGGACAGGATCTCGATTTGCGGCGACACGCCGGCCTGATCGAGTTCTGCTGGACGCGGGATCGTGCGGCCCTTCGTTGCGCCGGCGTCCGGTGCAAGCGTGATCCACATCGGGTCGCCTGCAAGGTCGATAATCGCCGGCACATAGACGGATGCATCGGCCGGCACATCGTCACTGCCTTCGACCGCGTGCAACTCCTCGTCTTCATCACCAAACGACCAGTAGCCGGCGGTGAGGTAGATGCCGGTGGCGATTAAAACCACGACGATCACCGCGAGACCGGCAGCCAGCCTCAGCCAAAGCTTGCGTCGGCGAAGGGCAGCGCGCGCCAGCTTTTTGTCCTTGAAGCTGGTGTCGATGCTGTGCGTCACGGCGCATTACCGGTCAGGAAGAAGGTCCACCGCGCCTGCTCGAGCGTGTCGACTTCCAGAAATTTCGCGGCGATATGGCCGCGTTCCCAGCATTCATCAATGCCGCGTATCGAGAAGCGCCGCCGCTCGATGCACATATCGGTCGACCCGGTCAGGATCGCGTGGCCGAACACGTCTGTCGCGTAGATGTAGATATAGCGGTTCGCCAGCTCCTCCTTGATGACGTTCACGCATTGATTGGCGCCGATCGTCCACCAGCCATCGGTCTGGTCCGCATTGTCGACCTTCTGGCCGACGGCGAGATTGACGACGTCGAGCGTCTGGTTGCAGACGGTGAATTCGGCGCGCGCTTCGCTGGACGACAGCACGGCCAGCAATGCGGCGCCCGCCATGACCGCAAGCCTCATGTGGCCGGTCAGGGCCAGCAGGGCTCGAAACGGATCACGCTGCTCTGCGGGCAGGTCGGCAGGCGAGCGGGGCAAACACGAGCGGCGGCGTTCCATCGGGCGCTCATGCTATCCGCCAAGCCGGAAATACTTGGCGGTGGCTGAGAACTGAGATCCGTTGGTCTCGATCTCCTCGAGGATTTTGGGCAGCAACACCGATGCCGGCGTGGGCGTGGAGAACGTGGCCGCCTGAATGTCCTCAGGGCCCGTGATCACCATTATGATCTGCGGCACGGCCTTCCCAGTGGCCTTGTCGGCGGCGCCGAGACCGATCGGGATCCTGAAGGTGGCCTTGTCCGATTTTGCGACGATGCGGTCGTCGAGATTGAACACCATGCCTTTGTGGTCGATCAGCAGCACGCTGGAAATGAGCCCGCCACGCGCCACCAGCGTGCCGCTGATCGGCGTACCGTTTGGCACCGATGTCCGATCGAGAACAAGTTGCGGCTTGTCGGCCGCGGTCTGCCCCAGAAAGCGCAGAAAGTTGGTGACTTCGCATTGGCTCGGCTCGATGAGGCGGACGCCGATGTCAGGCTCGACATGGAATCTTGCCTGGAAATCGCCCAGCATCCGCTCGAAGGGCTGCACCGCCGTGCCAAATCCTTCGATCGCGGCGGCCTTGTCGGTTACCGAAATCATGGTCGCATAGAAACAGTCGCCGCCGCCGAAGTCGCGAACCCAGGAGACCCGTTGCGCGATGTCGTCGACGACCGGGGGAATCTCTGGTTTGGGCACGTTCAACGCGACGACAGGTTGGTCCGGCTGTTTGGCCACCGGTGACACGGTTTCTTGGCTCTCGGCGTTCGTGACGTCCGTCTGGCTTGCAGCGGGTTTGGGCGCCGGCGCGGCCGGCTCGGGCGCTGCCGGCTGGCTGATCGGTGGTTCGGGCTTTTGGCTCTCCACTGCCTCTGGCTGGGCCGGCGGTGTCTTTTCAGATGGCTGCTGCGCGTCCGTTGCCGATGACTTCGGGAGTTCCTCGGTTTGCG
>JBDSLV010000495.1:0-5532 GCA_039916205.1 Mesorhizobium sp.
ACATTGGCGACGGCCTTGTCATCCTCCAGCGTCAGGAAGATCGCGTTACCCTTGCCGGGGCGCTGCCGCACCAGCACGAGGCCGGCGACCGAGACGCGCCTGCCGTCACGCACGGAAGGCAGTTTGGCATTGGGGGTGACGCCGGCCCGGTCGAGCCGTTCGCGCAGGAAGGCCACCGGATGCGCCTTCAGCGACAGGCCGAGCGAGCGGTAGTCGTGGATAACATGCTCGCCGAGCGGCATTTTGGGCAATCTCGTCTCGGGTTCCAGCTCGCGCAGGCGGATTCCCGGCTGCTCGAACAGCGGCAAGGTCTCGGCGGCACTCTTGCGGTCAAGCGCGCGCACCGCCCACAGCGCTTCGCGGCGATCAAGACCGATGGAGCGGAAGGCGTCGGCCTGCGCCAACCTTTCGATCTCATCGACATCGAGGCCGGAGCGCAGCCAGACATCCCGCACGGATTCATAGCCATCGCCACGCCGGGCGACGAATGTCCCCATGCGATCCTCCGACAGGCCCTTGATCTGGCGCAAGCCGAGCCGCAACGCGTAATCGGTCTTGATGACGCCACGCATGCCGGCGTGCCGCGAAAGGATCTGTCCCGGATCGAAGGGCGCCCTCTCCAGCGTACAGTCCCAGACGGAGAAATTGACGTCGACATCGCGGATTTCGACGCCGTGGTCACGGGCATCCCGGACAAGCTGCGCCGGCTGGTAGAACCCCATCGGCTGCGAATTCAGGATCGCGGCGCAGAACACGTCGGGATAGAAGGTCTTGAACCAGCAGGAGGCATAGACCAGCAGCGCGAAGGACGCGGCGTGGCTTTCAGGAAAGCCGTATTCGCCAAAACCCTCGATCTGCTTGAAACAGCGCTCTGCGAAGTCTTTTTCGTAACCTCTGTCGGTCATGCCGTCGACCATGCGCTGGCGATAATTGCCGATGGTGCCGGTGCGCTTGAAGGTGGCCATGGCACGGCGCAATTCATCCGCCTCGCCCGGCCTGAAGCCGCCGGCGACAATGGCGATCTTCATCGCCTGCTCCTGGAACAGCGGCACGCCGAGCGTCTTGCCGAGAATCTCTTCCAGTTCCGGTTTGGGGTATTCAGCTTTCTCCTTCTTTTGCCGCCGACGCAGGTAGGGATGGACCATGTCGCCCTGGATCGGGCCGGGCCGCACGATCGCCACCTCGATGACCAGATCATAGAATTCGCGCGGCCTGAGCCTTGGCAGCATCGACATCTGGGCGCGCGATTCGATCTGGAAGACACCGAGCGTGTCGGCACGGCAGATCATGTCGTAGACACGTTGGTCTTCCGCCGGGAGCGTGCCCAGCACGTAGGGGCGGCCATACGGATCCCGTGCCTTCGGATAGTGATCGGTAAGCAAGGTGAAGGCGCGCTGCAGGCAGGTCAGCATGCCGAGCGCCAGGATGTCGACCTTGAGGATCTTCACCGCGTCGAGGTCGTCCTTGTCCCACTCGACCATCTTGCGCTCGTCCATCGCCGTCTTGATGATGGGAACGATCTCGTCCAGCCGGTCCCTGGTGATGACGAAGCCGCCGACATGCTGCGAAAGGTGGCGCGGAAAGCCCATGATCTCGTTGGCTCGTTCGATCACATGCGTGGAAACGGGATCGGCCCGGTCGAGGCCGCCGGCCCTGGCCTCCTTCTCGCCAAGCTCCGAGGTCGACCAGCCCCAGATGGAGCCCGATAGCGATCCCCTGACATCATCGGACAGGCCCATTGCCTTGGCCACTTCGCGCAACGCCGAGCGGCCGCGATAGCTGACCACGGCGGCGGCCAGGGCCGTGCGCTTGGCGCTGTATTTGTTGTAGATATACTGCATGACGATTTCGCGCTTTTCGTGCTCGAAATCGACATCGATATCCGGCGGCTCGTTTCGCTCCTCGGAGATGAAGCGTTCGAAAAGCGAATCGATCCTCTCTGGCCCCACTTCGGTGATGCCGATGCAGAAGCAGACGACTGAATTGGCGGCCGAACCCCGCCCCTGGCAGAGAATATCCTGGCTGCGGGCGTATTTGACGATGTCATGAACGGTCAGGAAGTAGCGCGCGTAATTCAACCGCTCGATCAGCGTGAGCTCTTCCTGGATACGCTTCAGGACACTGGCCGGGACGCCTGAGGGATAACGGGTGATGGCCCCCTCGCGCGCCAGTCTTTCGAGCTCGGCCTGCGGCTCGAGACCCGATTCGGTCGGTTCGTCCGGGTAGTTGTACTGGAGGTCGCTGAGCGAAAAGGTCAGTTCCGCCGCGAAGCGCAGCGTCTCGGCCAGCGCCTCGGGATGCCGGCGAAACAGGCGCGCCATCTCCAGCGGCGGCTTCAGATGGCGCTCGGCATTGGCCGTCAGTTCCAGCCCGGACTCCGAGACCGGAACATTGAGCCGGATCGCCGTCAGCACGTCCTGCAGCGGCCGCCGCTCGGCCGCGTGGTAGAGAACATCATTGGTCGCCATCAGCGGGATGCCGGCAAGGCCTGCCATCGCCGCTGCCTGCTCGATCCTGAAGCGGTCATTTCCCGCATAGTCGGGCGAAACGGCAAGCCGCAGGTTTCGCCCGAAGCGCTGCTTGAGCTGGCGAAGCAAGGCAAGATCGCCCTCGGTGGCTGCCGCCAGCTCCGGCAGGATCGCCAGCGACATCAGGTCGCCCCATTCGAGCAGGTCCGCAAGATAGAGCAGCGGCGCGCCCTTTTCGCTTTCGTCGCGCGTGTTGGCTTGCGTCAGCATGCGGCACAGATGGCCCCAGCCCTTGCGGTCCTGCGGGTAGGCCAGGACATCCGGCGTGCCGTCGCAAAACACCAGCCGGCAGCCGGGGTGGTAGGCGAGCGTCTCAACCTTGGCCTGCTGCCAGGCGCGCACGACGCCGGCCACCGTGTTGCGGTCGGCGAGCCCGATCGACGCGAAGCCGAGGAATTTCGCCGTGACCACCAGTTCCTCGGGTTTGGAGGCGCCGCGCAGGAACGAGAAATTCGACTGAATGCCGAACTCGGCATAGGGGATGATGGTCAGCGCGTTCATGCGAAGACCCCGTGCATGAACCAGCGCGGCGCAGGCAGGGCTGCGCCATAAAGACCTTGCCGGTAGAGCCAGTAGCGGCGGCCATCGGCATCCTCGATGCGGAAATAATCGCGTGTCGACACGGCTTCGTCGCGCGGCGCCTCACGCCACCATTCCGGTGCGATGCGTTCCGGCCCCTCGGCGCGTGTGACCCGGTAGAGGGCGCGCCGCCAGCGGAAGTTCAGCGGCGGTCCTTCCGGCATTTCGGTCGCCGGCACCTCGATCGGTTCGGGCGAGCGGAACAGCCGGATCGGCCGCTGCGGCCGGAAGACGGTCATCGGCGTCGGGTGCTTTATCCGGTCCGGCTTCTTCGGCGGGGCGATCCTTCGCGGCGCTTCGGTGAAAGGAACGGTCGCGACGGCGCGCTCCGGCAGATGGCTTTCGACGGCGATCGGTTTCAGCACGGCACCTTCGCCCAGCCGGGCACGGATGCGGTCGGCGAACAGCGCGATATCGGCGCCGTCGTCGCTTGTCTCGCCGGTCAGGTCGGTCTGCTGCATGTCGAAGGCGGCGGCCGACAGCACGGACAGGCGCACCAGGTCGAAGCCATAGCCGGCATCGATATCCTGTTCGAGCGCGGCCAGCCTTTCATGGAACAGGCGCTGGATCAGCCTGGGTTCGCGCATCGGCCGCGATGTGCCAACGGCAATGCGGCTGACGGCGCCGTCGACGCGGAAGAGCAGCAGCGCCAGCATTCTTGCGCCCTCGCCACGGCGTTCGAGGTCCGCTTTCAGCGTCGTCGCCAGCATGCGCACCAACTGCTCGATGTCCTCGCTCAAGGTGATGGGTTCGGATAGATGGCGCTCGACCGACAGCGGCGCGATCGGCAGGCGCGGCGAGACCGCCTCGTCGAGCCGGCCAAGCGCCTGGTCGAGACGCAGAAGCAGGGAGGCGCCGAAGCGGCGGGCGAGCGGTGCGCGCGGCGCCGCCATGACGGCGCCCGCCGTCCGCAGGCCGACGCTTTCCAGGCTGGTGCGGATGTCAGGCTCGATGCGCAGCGCCGCCAGCGGCAAGGGCGCGAGCAGCGCTTCCTCTTCGCCTGACACAACGATGCGGTCGCCGGAAAACCGTGCCGCCGCCCAGGCCGCGCCTGGTGTCGCGGCAAGGCCGGCGCGGACATCAAAACCCTGATGGAAGAAGCGCGACAGGATGTCGTCCAACATCGCGCGTTCGCCGCCGAAAAGATGGGTGCAGCCGGTGACGTCGAGATAAAGGCCGTCCGTGCTGTCCAGCGCCACCAGCGGGGTGTAGCGGTCGCACCAGTCTGCAAGGCCTTCGAGCAGGCGGCGGTCGGCCTCTGGGTCGGCTTCCAGGATGTCGATCGACGGATGCATGGCGCGCGCATCGGCGATGCCCATGCCGCGCTTCAGGTGCAGCGCCTCAGCCCGCTCGTCGAGGGCGGCGATGCGCTGCGCGTTCCCCTGGCGATGGCTGATCACCATCGGCAGGTGATCCGACGGCCGCGAACGCCAGGACCGCCCCAGACGCTGCCGCAGGATCCTTTCCGCCGCCAGATGCGGGAACCACAGCGACAGGATTCGTTGCCCGCTTTTCGCTAGAACTTCTTTCCTCAAAGGCGCGTTCATCGGGGTTCCACTCCAGTGTGAATTGTCCAGGCAAGGCCGTACGGCTCTTGCCGATGGTGATTGTGAAGGCCGGGCGGCCGATCGAGCCGGCAAGCGGCCCGGCGATGGTGTCGCGTGGTGTCGCCGGCGCCGACGACAGGATGAGGCGCACCGGCGCCGCCGTCGGCTCGGCCTCGGCGGCCTGCCGCAGCAGGAACACTGGCCGGCCGGCCATCCGCGCCCTGGCGTGCAGGCGGCGGGTCGCGGTCAGGTCCAGCCGCCGTGGATTGCCGCGCACTTCAAGGATGACGGCGGCGAGCGCCGTCATCCGGGCCGCTTCCTCGGCGACCCACAAGGCGTCGACCAGCCTGGGCGCTTCGGAAAACAGCAGCAGGTCCGGCTCGATGCCGAAAGAGGCGTGAAGCCCTCTCGCGTAGGGGAAGCCGGCCTCGTGAAAGATCTCCGTGGTGCCGATCCACAGCACCGGCAGGCGCGGGCCCTGCTTGAGGATCAGGCTTGCAAGCGACAGGGCAAAGCCGGCGACGGCCCCGGCATCGCGGGTCTCGGTGCCATGGATCTCGCTCAGGGCGGCTTTCGGCAGGCCGCCGCTCAGGGTGTCATCGAGGCGGTCGGCACCGGTGCGCAGGAATGCATCTGGCGGTGCCACGGCAATGCCGCGCCGGACGACTGTGCGGTCAGCATTGGGGCGGTCAGCATCAGGGGGGCGGCCGGCATCGGGCGACGCGCCAGCCGGCGCCTCCAGGCGCTCGGGCAGCGTTCCCTCGATCTTCGCGATCTGGCGGCGCAGGGCAAAAACAGTCTCCCGCACCACGGCGGTTATCGCCATGACGGTCAGCTTCCACTCACAATTGTTCCTGTTATGTTCCTATAGATTCCAG
>JBDSLV010000496.1:0-4818 GCA_039916205.1 Mesorhizobium sp.
GCCGATCGAAGATCTCGGTGTGATCGCCATTGAACAACTGGCCGATCATGCGCGACGACGAGTTCGGCCGCGTTCGCACCGCCAGAAAGCCACTGCCGGTGGCGAGATTGTAGCGGCCGGACAGGCCGTGCACCGTGCCTTCGCAATATTGCGCGCCTGCCGGTGCCGATGTGCCGAGCCAGAGGCCGGTCACGAGTGTTGCGGCCGTGGCCGCCAAAATTGCCCTGAATGTCATGATATCAGCTCCCATCCCGGCCGCGCCAAGTCGGCCTTCCCCAGCGGAACACCTTACGGGCAGGATTAAAGCGAAGCTGTGGCGGACTGTCTAGCCGCTTTGCAGGACAGTCCGCCGAGCGTTGCTACTCAGCTGGCGGCCTTCATCCAGTGTTCCATTGTCGTTACCGAACGGGCGAGTTGCTGCGCCGGATGGATTTTCTCACCGAACGTCGCCGCGGCACGCCAGCCCCAGCGAGGATCGGCCAGGAAGCCGCGCCCCAGCGCCACCATGTCGGCGCGGCCCTGGGCGATAACAGCCTCCGCCTGCTTGGGATCATCGATCAAGCCGACAGCGCGCGTTGGAATATCAGCGCCTTTGCGCACGGCTTCCGCAAGATGAACCTGATAACCTGGACCGGCCGGCAGCTTCTGCAGGGGTGAATTGCCACCGCTCGAGCAACAGAGATAGGCGACGCCAACCGCCTTCAGCGCTTTGGCCACTTCGATCGCATCCTCGACGTCGAAGCCGCCATCGACCCAGTCCTTCACCGACAGGCGCGCCCCCAGCATCAGCTTGGGGGCGGCCTTCTTCACCGCCTTGGCGATCTCGACGACAAAGCGCATGCGGTTCTCCAGCGAGCCGCCCCAGCTGTCGGTGCGCTGGTTGGAAAGCGGCGACAGGAACTGGAAGATCAGGTAACCGTGCGCCGCGTGCAGTTCGATAAAGTCGAAGCCGGCGCGCTCGGCTCGCCGCGCGGCATCGGCAAAACACTCGATGAGCCGCAGGATCTCCTCATCCTCTAGCGCGTGAGGCACATTCCAGCCCTTGTCGTAGGGGATGGCGGAAGCCGAAACGGTCTGCCAGGGATCCTCGTTGGCCTTCAGAGGTCCGCCGCCTTCCCACGGCTTCTGGTTGGAGGCCTTGCGGCCAGCATGGGCGAGTTGCGTGCCGAACTTGGTGCCGGGTGCCGCGACCCGCTTGGCGGCATCAAGTGCCCGCTTGGCAGCGGCCTCGTTGTCGTCGGAATAGAGGCCAAGACAGCCATGCGAAATGCGGCCGCGCCGCTCGACATCCGTCATCTCGACGGTGACCATGCCGGCGCCGGACATGGCGAGGTTCATCCAGTGGTACAAATGCCAGTCGCTGGCGGAGCCGTCTTCAGCCGAGTATTGGCACATCGGCGCGACGGCAATGCGGTTCGGAAAGGTCAGGCCGTCGAGCGTGATCGGCTGAAAAAGCGATGCGGTCATCAAGGAGACTCCGGATGGGGGTAGATCAGCTATCTAGGTAATCGATCCTTTACGCGCCAGACACGAGGCGGTGAAGCTTCGTCTGGACCAATCACTGCCTGGATTGCGCGCGCATCGGTTGGCGGCTACGCCTCGCATAGCATGGAGATCATGATGGAAGACCGTATTCGTATCCGTTCCGAGGAAATCCTCTCCGACGACTGGGCGGTTCTGAAAAAGACCGTGCTCGATTATCGCCGGCGTGACGGCCAATGGGAAACGCAAATCCGCCAGACCTATGATCGCGGCGACGGTGCGGTGATCCTGCCATACGATCCCGCGCGCTCAACCGTGCTTCTGGTGCGCCAGTTCCGTTACCCCGCCTTTGTCACCGGCCATAAGGAGCCGCTGATCGAAGCCTGCGCCGGCCTGCTCGATGAGAATGACCCTGAGACATGCATCCGCAAGGAGGCGGAGGAGGAGCTCGGTTACCGCCTGAAGAACGTGGAGCGCCTGTTTGCTCCCTACATGAGCCCGGGCAGCGTTACCGAGCGGCTCTGGTTCTTCGTTGCCCGATACTCTCCGGCCGACCGCATTTCGGCGGGTGGCGGCGCGCCGGAAGAGGGCGAGGACATCGAGGTTCTGGAAATATCGCTCGATGAGGCGCTGGCGGGGATTTCCGACGGCCGCATCATCGACGCGAAGACGATCATCCTGATCCAGCATTTGAAACTGAACCCGATGGTGTTGGTGCTTTAGGCGGGCTGGAACGTTCCGACCACTTCGCTGATGTGGCTGGAGCGAGTGCGCATCCTGAAAACGAGCAGACGCGTCGCGGCGAACGACGCCATGACAATAAACGCCATCGCGATGCTGACCAAGGCAGACAACATGCGGAATGCACTGGGGACGCAGGAAACGGCTTCCATGACCTACCCCTTTAACCACCGATAACTCGCCTTCATTGGCGCGCCGCTGCTTCAAGTGGTAGTGCCCTGCTAGTTGGGGTCACCGGACCTAGAACCCCCGTGGGAGCCACCGCCGTAGCTGTCGGAGCGACTTTCGGAGCGACCTTGACTGAAGTGGTGAATTTTACCGGGAGGGCCGCCCCCAGATCCATTGCCCGGATGCGATCCACCCGATCCATTGACCGGGCGTGATCCACCAGATTTGGCAATCGCGCTAGAGTTCAAGCTTGTGCCGAGCAAAAGTGTTATAGCCGGGGGTGTCACCGCAGCGAAGCGCCCCGCCTTCTTGAGAAAGTCGCGGCGCGCCTTAGATTCCGAGGCAACGTTCTCAGGTGTGTCTTCCGAATAGTTTGTGTTTTCCGTTGCCATAGCGACAACTCCCATAAACCCAACGGATTGACCTTAGCATTCCCAGTATCGGCTTCCGATACAGCTTAAAGGGGTATCGGGAGCGCATTCGCGATGACCGCGAGCCGTGGCTTGGATGGGGAAACGCAACAGGGCAACCTAGCCTCGGCACCGCACTAGAAGGCGTGGAAGACAGCCCTGATTACGGCAGCCTTGGCAACTTCACCGGCGAAGGCGTTGACCAAGCGAGGCAGATGCTTCGCGGTCGGCGCGGAGCCAATGACGGCCAAATGACAATTGTCGGGCCGGTCATTCACATTCCTGGCTGGTGGCTGGAACGGCACCGCGTCTGAAAAACCGCACAGTGCGGTATCTGGCCCGCTGCCTCACGGTGGCGGGCCGTTCGTTTATTGTAGGCTCCAATCAATAAGCGCGCAGTCCGAGTTTCTAATGGTGCCCTTTGCGATACTCACATTGAGCCCCCCAAAGCCGTTTCGTGCGCGATATTCCATAACAACGCGATGATTTCCTTCGCTGTCGACCGGCGATATTCTGGTTTCCACGTGTTCGAACGAGCTTGGATCTCTAAGGTTTTCATTGACCTTGGCAACAAGAGCCGAGTCGGAACCGTCCCACGCAGATAGGCAGTGGAATCCCTTGCGGTGATCTTCAGCGACATCAGTTTTAGAAGTGCTCCCGCCACAGTGGGTAAGTGCAAAGCCTAGCAGAAGGGAAATTACGATCATCGTGCCGCAGCCCATGGCTGTTTCACCGGCACCAGGCTTGGTTTTTAGGAGCTTGGCCGCCTCAGGATTAGGCTCTGCCTGACCGTAGACCTCTGTGGCACGAGCATTTGACCTTAAATCCCCAACTGTCACGCCATATCGCTGCCGGAGAATGTCACGAGCAGCCTCAAAGTCGCTCTGGTCAACGTCGCCCCTTGCTCGCATGGCAGCGAGTTCGGCCATGGCTTTGCTATACTTTGGATCTGGTCCCACTCTTAGATCCCCCAACAACAGTATTCATTAGGGTTCACTGAAAAGCAAATTCAACGGCAGCGTTGGCGAAGATTGCGACAGCTCGCCCGGTCGAGCGGACGGACCTTTAAAGTGCCGCTGGTGCTGCGTGCGGGCCTTCCTCTTTTAGTGAAGCGCCTAGAGCCCGAATGAGAAAGTCCAAGGGTTGGTATCGTACCCAAGTCGCGGCTTAGGGCTGCCTGAATCGGCCTGTGGTGAAATGGCCGTACCGGTTGCCGTGCAATCCAGTTTCTTTGCAACCGCAGCCTTGATCGAAAGGCCGGCACATGCATCGGCAACGACGACCTTTGCCTTTTTTTGATGCGCCATAGCGGTGCTCGACGCGGCCAGGACAATTGCCGTACAAACGATAGTGATTTTCATTAGAACTCCCTCATTTAGCAAAAACTAATAAATAGTTAACGCTACGTAAGGGTCACCGTCAATTACAGATCGTTGGTCCACCTCAGCGGATTCGGTTCCCGGGACTTGTCTATTTCGTAGACCGCTGCACGAAGTAGGTGGTCGTTGCCGCGTCACCACCGATTCCACGGGTGACTTGAACCGCCGCATAGCCTGCAGGAGCGACAATCGAACCGGTCGCCGTAGTGTCGACCTGTTTGCACCGTCCCACCATCTCTCCGTTTGGCCATGGCGCCAATCTGGCCGAAAGCGCGCTCTGACAGTCGTCAATCGATGAATAGACCACTGGGTCCAGTTGATCTATCGGCGAGCATAACGACGAGGCTTGGGTGCTGCACGAAAGCAGAACCATCACAGCTGCGGTTGTCGGGTCCATAGATCGCTCCCATCGTCGATCGACAATGAACGCGCCACGAGCCATGAGGTTTCATGTCTCCTGCAAGCGTAAGGACAATGGCCCAGCGGCTTCCGGGCGTTCTTACGGTCAATCCTGTTCTATCAAAGTCTAACGACCGGGAAAGCCGACTGGAAAGCACATTGAGTAACGGTTGATTCAACCATGGCTGGTATTGTGCAGAGGTGTGGTGGTGGCGGCTCCGGCATTGCGGGCGTGGGCT
>JBDSLV010000497.1:0-3516 GCA_039916205.1 Mesorhizobium sp.
TTGTCGAGAAGCGGAGTGTGCGGCTTTGCGTTCACGGTGGGCCTGCTCAGGCATTTTCGTTCATGGGCGAGATAGGCCGCCGGCCGGGGAATGTAAATGTGTGTCAGTGACGCGGACAGGCGCGCCCTGGCCTAGCTTTCCGGCAGCGGAATAAACTCTTCCTCGTCTCCAGGAACGATATCGAAGCGGCCCGTCTTCCATTCGTGCTTGGCCTGCTCGATGCGCTCCTTCGACGACGACACGAAATTCCACCAGATGTAGCGCTGCGAGCCAAGCGAAGCGCCGCCAAACAGCATGAAATGCGCTCCGCGCTCGGACGACACGACGATCTCGTCGCCAGGGCGAAACACCAGCAGACGCTCCGCCGGGAAAATGTCGCCGGAAATCGAGACATCGCCTTCCAGCGTATAGATGGCGCGTTCCTCGGCATCGGCGGGGATCTTGACGCTGGCCCCAGGCGCCAGGCGCAAATCAGCATAGAGCGTCTCCGTGTCTGCCCTGACTGGCGACCGAAGCCCCTGGAAATCACCGATGACGACGCGGCCGCTGACACCTTCGGCATCGATCTCGGGAAGCAGCAGCGAGGCCGTGTTCTCAAATACCGGCGCGACCTCCTCCTTGCCGTCCGGCAGCGCCAGCCATGTCTGCAGGCCGGAGATAGACATCGGCGCGCCGCGCAGTTCCTCGGGCGTCCGCTCGGAATGGACGATGCCGCGGCCGGCGGTCATCAGGTTCACGTCACCGGGCTGGATGACCATTTCGGTGCCGAGTGAATCGCGGTGCCTGATCTTGCCGTCGAACAGATAGGTCACCGTCGACAGGCCGATATGCGGATGCGGACGGACATCCATCGCCTGGCCGGAGCGCAGGATCGCCGGACCCATCCGGTCGAAGAAGATAAACGGCCCAACCAGCCGCCTTTTGGCGGTCGGCAGCGCACGGCGCACCTGAAAGCCGCCAATATCCTTGGCGTTCGGAATGACCATCAGCTCGATCTGATCGCTAGCAAAGGCATCGCCGGCTTCAGGATCTTTTCCGGGAAAGAAACTCATGAACTCTCCTTGGTGGCGGGCGTTGCCCGCCTTGCAGGATCAGGCAAAGCGGATCGCCGCTTTCGCCCGCGCCTTGGCCGCCACCTCCTCGCGATTGCGAGGATGTTGATTGGTTTCGAGCGATTCGAGCAGTTCGCGCGCCGATGCCGCAATGGCTGCGACCGCGTGATCGAAGGCATGCTGGTTCTGCTTCGAGGGCCGCGTCGCTCCACTCAGCTTGCGGACAAACTGCAGCGCTGCGTCGTGGACTTCGTCATTGGTTGCCGGCGGATCAAAATTGAACAGGGTCTTGATGTTTCTGCACATCGTTTCCGAACCTCCTGGAGCCGCTTGTTTCCTTCGACGGGGCGAACTCTATCCTCAATCATGATCTTGTTCAAAAACCGGCGGCGCGGGAAGCGCCGACCCGCCCATCACTCGGCGTCAAGCGGCTCCGTTCCTACCGGCTTGCCGTCGCGCGACAGCCTGATTTTCTCGACCTTGTCCTCGGCGGCCTTCAGCAGCCGGTCGCAATGCGCCTTCAGCGCCTCGCCGCGCTCATAGATCTTGATCGACTGGTCCAGTGGCACGTCGCCCCGCTCCAGATCATCGACGATCTTCTCCAGCGCGTCGAGCGCCTGCTCGAAGCTCATCGCCTTGACGTCTTCGTTGATCTCACCAGCCATCATTCATCCTTTCATCAGTCGCCCGACATGGGCGGCGACCGAAAATGCCAATCCCTGAAGATCGTAACCGCCCTCAAGCAAGCTCACGAGCCGGTTGCCGCTGTGGCGCGCGGCGCGCTGCATCAGCTGGCCCGTCGCCCAGTCGAAATCGTCCTCGGTCAGATTGATCTCGGCCAGCGGATCGCGGTGGTGCGCATCGAAGCCGGCGGAGATGATGATCAGGTCGGGCGCGAAATTGTCGAGCGCCGGCAAGACGCGCGACAGGAGAGCGTCACGAAAAACCTCGCTGCCGGTCTGCGGCGCCAGCGGCGCATTGACGATGTTGCCGGCGCCGACCTCGCTCTTGGCGCCGGTGCCGGGATAGAGCGGCATCTGGTGCGTCGAA
This sequence comes from Mesorhizobium sp., assembly GCA_039916205.1. GTDB lineage: Bacteria > Pseudomonadota > Alphaproteobacteria > Rhizobiales > Rhizobiaceae > Mesorhizobium. Next base: position 2,103 of record JBDSLV010000497.1, read on the forward strand.
CAATAGAGCACCGACGGATCGTCCCAGAAAATATCCTGGGTGCCGTTGCCGTGATGCACGTCCCAGTCGACGATAGCGACACGCTCGACGCCGTGTTTCTTCTGCGCATAGCGCGCCGCGATCGCCGCCGTGTTGAAGAAACAAAAACCCATCGCCGTGGTCTTTTCGGCATGATGGCCGGGCGGCCGGGCGGCGACGAAGACATTGTCGGCGCGGCCCGCGAAAACGTCATCGACGGCGGCATTGGCGGCGCCAATCGCCGTGACAACAGCTTGCCAGCTTTTCGGGCTGGCTGTCGTATCGGCATCGATGCGGGCAATGCCTTCATCGGGGATGCCGGCGCGGACGCGCTCAACGAAGTCGGCGGGATGCGCATAGAGGATGGTCGCCTCATCGCCTTCAGGCGCCTGGGCGCGATCGAGCGCGGCAAAGGCTTCGTCATCGAGCACGCGCTCGATGGCGCGCAAGCGGTCGGGCCGCTCGGGGTGACCGGGCGGTGTAAGGTGCTCCAGAAAGATCGGATGGCTGTAGAGACGAGTGGTCATCGTCCCAATCTAGTGTCCCGAAGGCGCAATGGCCATGTGCGGATGGCTCAATGCCTGGGGAAATCACGGCCTGGGAAAATCACGGCCTGGGGAAAAGCGCGCCTGCGTCCATTGGTGTCGCTAGAGGCATTGGCGTCCTCAGCGCTTCGGCGTAAAGTCACCTCCACTGCCTGGTGCCCGCTGCAAGCGGGAGAATCGGGAACACGGTTGAATTCCGTGGCGTGCCCAACGCTGTAAGGGGGACCGTGCCGGTATATGCCACTGTCTATGACGGGAAGGCACCGGACGCGGGTTGATCCCGAGCCAGAAGACCGGCCTGGCAGGCATCGTCATCCGCATGGTCAGGCGGGCGACATTGGTTGCAATCGCAAGGGGACACGCGATGCCTGGAAGTATGACCGCCAACAATGGCGATGGGTTTGACCAGATTGCGCGTGATGCGGTCTACCGCGCCATGTTCACCCGCCGTGACGTGCGCAGCCATTTTCTGCCCGACCCACTCGACGATGATGTCCTGGCGCGGCTGTTGCTTGCCGCCCATCATGCGCCATCGGTCGGCTTCATGCAGCCATGGAACTTCATCGTCATCCGCGATGCCGAACGGCGACGGCACGTGCGCGACCTGTTCCTGGCGGCACGCGAACAGGAACTGCCGGCGATGGAGGCAGAGCGGCAGGCGCTCTATCGCAAGCTCAAGCTGGAAGGCATTTGCGAAAGCGCGCTCAACATCTGCATCACCTGCGACCGGCAGCGCTCGCACAATTCACCGCTTGGGCGCTGGCACAATCCCGAAATGGACCTCTACAGCACGGTCTGCGCCGTGCAGAACTTCTGGCTGGCGGCGCGGGCCGAAGGCGTCGGTGTCGGCT
>JBDSLV010000498.1:0-5527 GCA_039916205.1 Mesorhizobium sp.
AATGGGGCACGACCGGGGTGTCGGTCAACAAGTCGGTCTATACCGGCGACATCAACACCTCCGCGATCTTCCTTGATCCGCCGCCAGAGCTCGTCGGCAAGATCAATGTCGTCCCCGAAATGGGAGACATCCTGTTCCTGACCATCGCCTACGAAGGTGGGAAATACTGCACCAGCGATATGCAACTGCTGAAGAAGGTCCACGACAAGCTGGTCGAGGCGAAGGGGAAATGGCTGTCGCTCGACTATGCGGCGGTCGATGGGCTGGGCAGGGGGGACATCGCCGCGGGCGTCAATTGGAATGGCATATCGCTGCGCCAGCGGCTGCAGAACGACAAGATTGTCTATGGCTATCCCAGGGAAGGCTTTCCGATCTGGATGGACAATGTCGCAGTCCTCAAGGACGCCAAGAATGTCGAGAACGCGAAACTCTTCCAAAACTTCATCATGGATCCCCAGAATGCCGCGCTGATCTCGGCCTTCGCGCACTATTCGAACGGCATCAAGGGGTCGGAAGCCTTCATGCCCGACGACATGAAGAATGCGCCTGAGGTGAACATTCCAGCCGAATTCGCCGACAAGGGCCAGTTCATGCCGGCCTGCCCGGCGGATGTGCAGGCGCTCTATACAAAGATCTGGACCGACCTGCAGAAATAGCCTGCCCAGGCTTTCTCCGCGCCGCGCCATGCGGCGCGGCCATCTCCCTTTCATTTGAGCCAAACGCGATCCGCCGATCGCAGGAGACTTTTCATGAGCGACCTCGACCTTTGCTACATGCCGGCCAATGAAGCCTTGCAGCTGTTCAAAGCCAAAAAGCTTTCTCCCGTCGAATTGATGCAGGCAACCATCAGCCGCAACGAGGCCACGAAGTCGACGATCAACTGTTTCACCTTCACGCATTTCGATGAGGCGATGGACCTGGCCAAGAAAGCCGAGGCCAAATATGCCAAGGGCGCCAGGACAGGATCGCTCGAAGGCTTGCCCATCGGCATCAAGGACGAGAGCTACATCAAGGGCAAGCCGACCTCGAATGGTTCGCTGTTGTCCAAGGACGCCATTGGCGGCCACACATCGACGATGAACGAGCGCGTCATGAAGGCGGGCGGCATCGTGCACGCGCGCACGGCGACGCCTGAGTTCAGCTGTGCCGGCTACACCTGGTCCAAACGCTGGGGCGTGACACGCAATCCGTGGAATCCGGAATTCACGCCGGGCGGTTCGTCCGGCGGTGCCGCGGCAACGCTGGCCTCGGGCACATCCTCGATCGCAACCGGTTCGGACATTGCCGGCTCGATCCGCATCCCGGCATCGGCTTGCGGTCTTGTCGGCTTCAAGCCGCCTTACGGCCGCAACCCTGACGAGCCGCCTTTCAATCTCGATTTCTACTGCCACACCGGACCGCTCGCGCGAAACGTTAGGGATGCGATCCTGCTGCAGAATGTCATGGCCGGACCGAGCCCCCTCGATATCGCCACGTTGCGACCGAAGCTGCGGCTGCCGCTCGACTACAAGCCGATCAAGGGCTGGAAGATCGGCTTCTCCATGGATCTCGGCTCCTTCGAAGTGGATGCGGATGTGTGCAAGAACACGCTTGCCGCATGCGACGTGTTCCGCTCGCTCGGCGCCACCGTCGAGGAGGTCGACCTCGGCTGGGGCGATGAGGTGCTGAAGGCCGGCATGATGTATCTGGAGCATCTGTTTGGCGCGTCGCTGGCGCCATTGCTTGAGAAGCACGGCAAGGACATGACGAGCTATGCGCGCCAGTTCGCCGAGGACGGACGCAAGTCGAAGGCCACGGACTTTGTCGCAACACTTGATGTCGCCGCCAGGATGTACCTGACGCTTGGACCGCTGCTGGAAAAATACGATGTGCTGATCTGCCCGACCAATGCGCTTCCGTCGGTGCCGGCGGAGTTCGACCAGACGACGGGCACCGTCGAGATCAACGGAAAAGAGGTGAACCCGTCGCTGGGCTGGGTGATGACGACGCCGTTCAACATGGTGAGCCGTTGCCCGGTTCTGTCAATTCCTTCGGGCCGGGCAGCAAGCGGCGTGCCAACCGGCATCCAGATTGTCGGCCGTACCTATTGTGACGCCGACGTGTTCCGGGCCGCCTTGGCCTATGAAACGGCCCAGGGCCAATGGTACAGGAATGCCGAAACCCGGCCGTCGCTCTGATCTGGTTTGACAAGCATCCGCCCTCGAGGCTGGTGCTTGCTCTATCGGGTCAAGTATGGTGAGCCGGCGCCCGGCGTCAGCCCGGACTTTGGTTCGGTAGGGGGATGGCCGACGATGGTTCAAAAGGCTGGACAGGAATGGCGCAACGCAAGGCAATAACCGAGGGCAGGGATTTGAAGACTGATCCGGTCCCGAGGGATCGCCGGCGTGAGCGCGGCGAGGCAAGCGTCCAGCGGATCATCGACGCCACGATCGATCTCATTGCCGAGGAAGGCCTGGCGACACTGACCATGCAGCGCATTGCCGGGCATGTCGGTTCATCCAACGCGCTGGTTGTCTTCCATTTTCGCAGCAAGGAAAACCTCTACCGGGCCGTCCTGCAGTATCTCAGCGATCAATATGATGCCCTGTGGGCGACATTGGTTCGGCCTCCGGGCCTGTCGCCCGTCCAGCGGCTGATGGGCGCGCTCGAATGCGCACAGAGATTTTCACGCCTGCATCCCAAATGGGTATCGGTCTTCGTCGTCTTCTCCAGCGATCGCAAGAGCATGCAGATCTACAATGAAATCGGCATGCCAAATGATCTCGCCTACACGGCCGAGGCGCGCGAGTTTCTCGTCGAAATCGCGCGCACCGGCGGCTACGGGGAGGTCGACACCGATACTTTGGCTGAAAGCCTCAACTATCTCGTTCACGGCGCATGGTTCTGGGACCACCTGAACCCGCCGGAAGGCCGGTCCGATGTGCTGCGCAAGACGATGCTGATGCTGCTGCATCAGGCATTCCCGCGCCACTTCGATCTGGCATAGGCGGTCATAAGGCGCCGTGCTGACTTTTGATTGGCTGGTGCCCCCGGACGGAATCGAACCGCCGACCTTCGGTTTACAAAACCGCTGCTCTACCAGCTGAGCTACAAGGGCACTGGCGCACCGGTTAGCCATATTTGCCGCGCCAGTAAAGACAAAAGTCTGTTTTTTTGGCTCAGCGGGTGCGGGCAGCCGGCATCCTGAAAACGGCCAATGTGCTCCCTATATGATTGGAAGGTGCAATCGCATTGGGCGAGGGTGTCGCATGATCAGATTTGTCATCATTCTTCCGATTCTCCTGGTGGCGTGGCTTCTCCTGGTGAAACTCATCAAGGACGTGAAGAGCGCAAACGTCGACTGGACCAGCGTCACCACCATCATCGGCTTCATAGCAATAGCCTTCTGGCTCCGCCACATCACCGGCATGGGTTGACCGTCGGACAGTTGGTCGTGGATAGCCAGTAACGAGCCGCGATGAAGGTGGCGGGCTCCCACTGGAGGAAATCCTTCGAGCCTTCGAACCTTTTGCCGCGCCGCGCCGACTGATGGTCAGGGGCGAATGGGTCGCCTCGATCAAGGATCCAGGAGATCATCATGAAGCGCAGTCTCATTTCCGGCCTCATCGCCGTTTTCGTCGTCACCGGCGCACTCGCCGGCACCGTTGGCACGTCCTCGGCTCACGGCATGCATCACCATCATCATCACCAGCATCACTGGTGGTGGCATCACAACCACCATCATCACCATGGCAAGGTGATCATTTTCCTTTGATGGAGGGACCCAATTCTCCCCAAAAGGGCGGCTTTGGCCGCCCTTTTTCGTTGGGCGGCAGGGCGTTTGTTCCGGATAAGAGGCCCTCGCCAGCGGATCGGATTGCCACCTCGGGAGGCCCAAGCCGATCATTTTTCAAAAAAACAAAAAATCGTCGAACCTTTTTCTTGCCCGCAACGACTGATGTTCAAGAGGCGGATGGATCGCCTCGGTCAACGAAGCAAGGAGATCATCATCATGTTCACGCGCACACTCGTTTCCGGCCTTATCGCCACCACCGTTGCCGCCACCGCGCTGGTCGGCACTGTCCAGCCTTCGGCCGCCCACAGCCATCACAACCACGACCTTGGCATCGGCATCGCCGCCGGCGTCGGTGGTTTCGTCCTCGGCAGCATGCTCGCCCAGCAGCCGCGCACGGTCTATGTCGACGAATATGAGGGCGGTGGTTCCTGGCATGTCCGCCGCTGCTACGATCGCTACCAGAGCTACGATGTCGACTCCGACACCTATGTCGGCCACGACGGCTACCGCCACTATTGCCGGCTCTAAGAGGAGGCGGACCGTTTCAAGCAACCTGAAAGAGGGGCGTCCCCAACGCCCCTTTTTCTGCTGTTTTTCACCTGGTTTGCCCTGCGTGCATCGTTAGGCCCGCGCCACCGGCATCATGGCGAGCCAACCCCGCCGATCATTTTCGTCACCTCGGCAGCGGCGTCACGCACCAGCGGGCCGATCTCTGCCAGACGCTCCGGCGTTACCCGCACCGTCGGTCCGGATACGGAAACGCCACCGATGGGTTCGCCGAACTCGTTGAAGATGGCGGCGGCCACGCAGCGCATGCCGGGATGCCGCTCTTCATCGTCCACTGACCAGCCGCGCTGCTTGATCGCTGCGAGATCATGGGCGAGGGCAGGTATTTCAAAGAGCGTCTTGTCGGTGAAACGTTGCAGCCCGGCCTTGCGCAAGATGGCGCCGACACGCTCCGGCTCGAGATGTGCCAGCACCGCCTTGCCGATGCCGGACGCATGGAACGGGCTGCGTGTGCCCGGCCGGAAGAAGGCGCGGATCGCCTGGTGCGTCTCGACCTGGCTGACGAAAACCACGCAATCATCCTCGGCGACACCAAGATTGGCGGTCTCGCCGGTTTTCTCCATCAATTCCTGCATGACGACGCGGGCCCGATCGACCAGCTTGCGGCGGCGCAGGAACGCCGCGCCCATGCGATAGGTCTCGACGCCGATCGACCAAAGCTGGTCAGAACTGTCGAACTCGACCATGCCGTGGTTTTCGAGCGTCGTCAGCATGCGATAGGCGGTGGAGGCGGCGAGGCCAGAGCTGGCGGCGATCTCGCTGAGCGACAGGCCGCTGCCCTCCGCGACAATGGCAAGGATGCGCAACGCCCGGTCGAGCGACTGCACCGAGCCAGCCTCGGAGGGACCATTGAAGGAGCGCGGACGGCCACGCTGGCGTTTTTCGGTTGTGTCCATGGAGTCATTCTCCTCCATTTCGCCAAAGGCGCAATGAAAAAGTTTTTCAATTTATTCGCAGCCGGATTCTTGGAAAACAGAAAAGCAGGCAATTTCAATGCGCAGGCGTCGTTTTCTAGAAATGAAAAAATATTCTGAAAAAATTGAAAAATAGCCCTCCTGGTGACATCCTTAGCCATCCAACAATCATCTCGTGGAGCTGAACATGGCCAGGATGCGCGCAGTCGATGCTGCGGTTCTCGTTCTCGAAAAGGAAGGCATTTCCTGCGCCTTCGGCGTGCCCGGAGCG
>JBDSLV010000499.1:0-11530 GCA_039916205.1 Mesorhizobium sp.
ATCGAGCGCATCCGCTCCAAACTCGGCATGGTGTTCCAGAACTTCAACCTGTGGAGCCACATGACGTTGATCGAGAACGTCATCGAGGTTCCGGTCCATGTGCTGGGCATAAAGCGCGACCTGGCCATCTCCGAAGCCGAAAAGCTGCTCGCCCGCGTCGGTCTCGCCGAAAAGCGCGACGTCTATCCGGCCTACCTGTCGGGCGGACAGCAGCAGCGCGCCGCGATCGCCCGGGCGCTGGCCATCAATCCGCGCGTCATGCTGTTCGATGAACCGACGTCGGCGCTTGACCCGGAATTGGTTGGTGAGGTGCTGAAGGTGATCGGTGACCTCGCCCGCGAGGGCCGCACCATGGTGCTGGTTACGCACGAGATGAAGTTCGCCCGCGAGGTCGCGACGCATGTCGTCTACCTCTACAACGGGCTGGTCGAGGAGGAGGGACCGCCGGAGCAGATCTTCGGCGCACCCAGATCCGAAAGGCTCAAGCAATTCATCCGCAACATCGGCTAGGAACAGGCCGGGGGCGGACGGAAAAACGGGAACCAACAACAAACTGGGAGTCGTGAAAATGAAGACCGTTCTGAAGACATTCGCCGCAGCACTGTTGCTCGGCGTCGCCGCGATGGGTGTAGCCAAGGCCGATCCGGTCAAGATCGGCGTTGCCGCCGAACCCTATCCGCCCTTCACCTCGCCGGATGCCTCGGGCAAGTGGATCGGCTGGGAGATCGACTTCATTGATGCCGTCTGCGCCGAAGAGAAACTCGACTGCGTTATCACGCCCGTCGCCTGGGACGGCATCATCCCGGCGCTGACGACCAAGAAGATCGACCTCATCGTTTCTTCGATGTCGATCACCGACGAGCGCAAGAAAACGATCGACTTCTCCGACAAATACTACAACACGCCGACTGCCATCATCGGACCGAAGGACCAGAAGTTCGGCGCCACGCCGGATGATCTGAAGGGCAAGGTCGTCGGCGTCCAGGTGTCGACCGTGCACGCCGTCTACGCCAAGAAGCACTTCGGCGGCACGGCTTCCGAAATCAAGGAATACCAGACCCAGGACGAAGCCAATCAGGATCTCGCCGCCGGCCGCCTCGATGCCGTTCAGGCCGACTCGATCGCGCTCGGCGAATTTCTCAAGTCCGACCAGGGCAAGGCCTGCTGCGACCTGAAAGGCATGGTCGCCGCTGATATCGAGGTGCTCGGACCTGGCGTCGGCGCCGGCGTGCGCAAGGAAGACACGGAGTTGAAGGACAAGATCAACGCCGGCATCAAGGCCATCCGCTCCAACGGCAAATATGACGAAATCTCCAAGAAATACTTCGACTTCGACATCTATGGCGCGGAAAACCAGTCGAACTGACGCCCCGCACAGGCAAGCAGACAACCACACGGGGCCGCGTCCGGCGCCGTGTGGTTTCGTCGAAACCCTGCACGCGCGACCGCTGACGAATACCGTTGGCGATGGCGCCTAGCAATTCGGGGGCGAAGCTGATCGAAGCATTCCTTCCGGCCTCCGCGGCCGGCATCATCGAGTTGCTCTCGCCGGCGCCCGTCGGCTGGGGCGGAACGCTTTTGCTGGGCCTGCTGCATTCGATCGAGATCGCGGTCGGCGCCACCTGCGTCGGGCTTTTGATCGGCATCTGCGGCGCCTATGGCAAGCTCTATGGCGGCCCGGTGGTGCGCGATCTCCTGGCCGTCTACACGACGATCGTGCGCGCCGTGCCCGAACTGGTGCTGATCCTGCTGCTCTACTACGCCGGCACCGACCTGATAAACCAGGTGCTAACGGCAATGGGCTACCAGCGCGTCGACATCAGCGGGCTGGTGGCCGGTATAGCTGTGCTCGGCTTTGTCCAAGGTGCCTATTCCACGGAGGTCATGCGCGGCGCGATCCTGGCCATCCCGCAAGGGCAGATCGAAGCCGCTCGCGCCTATGGCATGTCGCCCAGCCTGTTGCTGCGGCGGATCACATTGCCGGCGATGCTGCCTTTCGCCATACCCGGTCTTGCCAATCTGTGGCTGATCGCCACCAAGGACACAGCGCTGCTTGCCGTCGTCGGGTTCTTTGAGCTGACGCTGGCGACCCGGCAGGCGGCGGGGGTCACCAAGGCATACCTCATCTTCTATCTCGCGGCGGGCGTGCTCTATCTGGCCGTGTCGCTGTTTTCGAACCTGCTGCTTGGCCGCCTCGAGGCCTGGGCCCGGCGGGGCATGCCTTCTGTCAAAGAGGCTCGCTGATGGCGGGCGAAGTAGCCATCATCAATACGGCGGCCCGCGCTTCGCTCTGGCTGCAGCCGCATCGCATCGTGCTGATCCTGATCGCCTTCGGCCTGGTCCTGTCGGCCGCCTACTTCATGCGCTGGGACTGGCTGCCGCAATATTACATGATGGGACTGGTCGGAATCTGGCGCTCGCTCTGGATACTGGCGGTTACCTGTGTGCTGGGTTTCCTCATCGCGGTGCCGGTCGGACTGGCGCAGGCCGCGGGCTCGTTCTGGGTTTCAGCCCCGGCTAAGGTCTTCTGCACCATTATCCGCGGCACGCCCCTGCTGCTGCAGCTGTGGCTGCTCTATTACGGGCTCGGCTCGCTGTTTCCGCAGTATCCTTGGATCCGCGAATCGTGGATGTGGCCGTATCTGAGGCAGGCGTGGCCCTATGGCGTGCTGGCGCTGACGCTGTCCTTCGCCGGCTATGAGGGCGAGGTGATGCGCGGCGCCTTTGCCGGTGTGCCGCGAGGCCAGCTCGAGGCCGCACGCGCGTTTGGCATGAGCCGCTGGAAGATTTTTCGGCGGATATGGCTGCCTCAGGCCTTCTACCGTGCGCTGCCGACGCTGACCGGCGAAACCGTCCTGCAGCTGAAGTCGACGCCGCTGGTGGCGACGATCAGCGTCATCGACGTCTTCGCCGTCTCCTCGAAGGTGCGGCAGGATACCTACCTCACCTACGAACCCTTGCTGCTGCTGGCGCTGATCTATATGGCGATCACCGGCATCCTCGTCTTCGCGTTCGGCAGGATCGAGGCAAGGATTCCAAACAAGATCGGCTAGAAGCAGCCCGGCTTGTGCCGTAGTTGGCGACGGCGACGGCTTCGCCGCTTTTCTGGCAGTGGCGGACGATTTTCAACACAAACACCGCCTCATGTGCTGCTACTCACAGACAACGCAACCGGTTACAGCGATCTCAGGACGGCCACGATGCAACTCAGTCTCGACCAGGCGACCGGATTGTGCCGGATGGCGGCGCTCGGCGCCGGCGCCAACGAAGAGGCCGCGCAATCGCTCACCGCTTCCATCATCGCCGCCGAGGCGGAAGGGCTTTCGGCCGTCGGCCTGTCGCATTTCATTGATTATCTCGAAGCCCTGGAAGCAGGCCGCATCGACGGCAACGCCGATCCGGTGATCACCCGGCCGGCGCTGGCCGTCTATCTCTCCGACGCGCGTGGCGGCCTGGCGCATACCGGTTTCGACCGCACCATCGACGATCTGGCCAAAGCGGCGAAGCTGTTCGGCGTCGCCATCTTCTCGCAGAAGAATGCCTACACCTGCGGGGCGCTCGGCTATTTCACCGGACGGCTGGCAGCGCAGGGACTGGTTTCCTTTGCCGCCACCAACGGTCCGGCGGTGCTCGCTGGTTCGGGGTCGGTCAAGCCCGTCTACTGCACCAACCCGATGTCGTTTGCCGCGCCCGCCGCCGACGGCGCCCCGCTGGTCATTGACCAGTCATCGAGTGCCACTGCCTTCGTCAACATCCGCAAGGCGGCGGAGAATGGCGAGACGATTCCGGAAGGCTGGGCGCTCGACGCCAGCGGCAACCCGACCACTGATCCCGCGGCTGCCATGAAGGGCGCGATGCTCGCCTTCGGCGGCGGGCGTGGCGCCAACATCGCGCTGATGGTCGAAGTGCTGGCGGCCGGGCTGTCGGGTGCCAACTGGTCGCTCGATGCGCCGTGGTTCACCGGCGGTCCGGACAGTCCCGGAACCGGCCTGTTCGTGCTTGCGGTCGAGCCCAAACTGCTCGATCCCGATTTCGAGCAGCGGATGAAAGACCAGCTCGACCGGCTGCGCCGCCGCTATGGCGTGCATGTGCCCGGCCGCTCGCGCGCCGAAGCGGCGGAGAAGGCGGTGGCGCGAGGCATCACCACGTCCAAGGCTGTTGTCCAGCGCATCTCGGAATTCGCTTCGCGCTATTCCTCCTGAAAATTCTTCTCTATCAAACAGTTAGATAATTCTGCCGGTCTCCAGCGCCGTGCGGCACGATTTTTTTCGCCGCACCGCTGAACCTTTCCGCGTGCCGCGGCGACCCATCGTTGTCCAGGGCAAGGTGAGCTTGCCCGAACCACACCGGGGGAACGGCAAACCGAAAGAAAATGCCTGTTTCACGTGGAGGGTGCGTCCCTTCGCGCCTCGGAAATTCAACCCCAATCAAAGGAAAATCATCATGACCAACGCCAATATCACCATGCTGACCGCAGTCTTGCTTCTCGGCTCCTTCATGGGCGCCACCCAGGCCGCCAGCTTGAAGGCCGCCCCGGTGAAACCGTCCAGCCCCGGCGTCATCACCGCGCCAAGTGGCGGTGCCACCGAGGATCACTATTGCAAGAACGGTCACGCGAAATTCGCCAGTTGCAGCGCCGATTTCGTCGCGGCTTGCAAGAAGGTCGGCGGCACCATGTCGGATGTTCAGGGCTGGGGTGGGCGTACTTGCTTCACGCCCTCCTGATACCGTCTCAGGTCAGGCCGCTCCGTCGGCCCCTGACTTCGCATGGATGTCACCCAGAAAACCCCGCTTCGGCGGGGTTTTCTGCGTCAGTCCCCCGTGGTGCCAAAACCTGAGTTCGATAGTTAACTTTTGTTAACTTGACTTGATGGGACCCATCGGGCGTTTGCAAGGACGACCACAAAACAGGAGTTCCAATGCCCTCAACCCCCGACGCCTCCCGCGGTAAGCTGATCATTCCGGCGTTTGGCCGCCTGTACTCGTCGCTGCACGACGCCGGCGAAACCGTGCTTCGCGTCGTCGCCGGCGCGTTTCTTGCCATCCACGGTTCGCAAAAGATCACCAATCCTTTTGGTGCCGCCGAAATGGTCGAGGGTCTCGGCTTCTATCCCGGCGTCTTCTGGTCGCCCCTGCTTGCCTGCACCGAATTCTTCGGCGGCATTCTCATCGTCATCGGCCTCCTGACGCGCCCGGCCGCTTTCGCCGGAATGTTCGTGCTGCTGGTTACCGTCTGGTTCCACTGGATGATTATGGACCAGGGCTTCTCGGGCGCGGAAAAGTCGCTTCTGTGGGCAGCGATCCTGCTCTTCTTCGTCATCCGTGGCGGCAACCGCCATTCGGTCGACGCGCGCATCGGCAAGGCATTCTGAAACGCTCTTGTCCTGACGCGATTCCCCTAGGGAAAACGCTGTGCGCTTTTCCCGGGAAAACCGCCTCATACTTTCCCTGATCACTCGGAAACAAAGGGCGGCAGCGACGACGCGTCGCCCTTTGCCTTTGATGCGAAACGGATTATGAAACGGCTTCAGCCATGCTTTCGAGCGCCGGAGCCAGCCATGACCGAAATCCTGCAAACCCCCAAACTCGTCGTCGTCTTTGGCGGCTCGGGCTTTGTCGGCCGTCATGTCGTGCGCGCGCTGGCCAAGCGCGGTTACCGCATCAGGGTGGCCTGCCGCAGGCCCGATCTTGCCGGCCATCTGCAGCCACTCGGCAATGTCGGCCAGATCCAGCCGGTACAGTCCAATGTGCGCATGCGCTGGTCGGTCGACCGCGCCGTCCAGGGCGCGGACCACGTCATCAACCTGGTCGCCATCCTGCATGAAAGCGGGCGGCAGAAATTCACCTCCGTGCATGAATTCGGCGCGCGCGCCATTGCCGAGGCAGCGCGCTCCGTCGGCGCCGGCCTCACCCACGTCTCGGCGCTGGGTGCCGATCTCAATTCCGAATCGGACTATGCGCGCACCAAGGCGCTCGGCGAAAAAGCCGTGCTGGAGACGATCGCGGACGCCGTCATCTTGCGCCCGTCGGTCAATTTCGGACCGGAGGACGAATTCTTCAACCGGTTCGCCAACATGGCGCGCTTTTCGCCTGTGCTGCCGCTGATCGGCGGCGGCGGAACAAAGTTCCAGCCGGTTTATGTCGGTGATGTCGCCGAAGCGGTGGCGCGCTCGGTCGAAGGCAAGATCGAAGGCGGCCAGATCTACGAGCTTGGCGGGCCGAAAGTGCTGACCTTCAAGGAATGCATGCAGGAATTGCTTGCTGTGATCGAGCGCAAGCGCCTGCTGGTTCCGGTGCCGTGGTGGGTGGCGAACCTGCAGGCTTCGATCCTCGGCCTGCTGCCCAACCCGCTTTTGACCAAGGACCAGGTGATGCAGCTGCGCGAGCACAACATCGTGTCGGACGCGGCCACCAAGGCCAACCGGACCTTCGCCGGCCTCGGCATCCAGCCGCAATCGATCGCGACGATCCTGCCAAGCTATCTCTGGCGCTACCGCGCGGCCGGCCAGTTTCAACAGCGCAAGCCAGCGGTTTGATATCGGTCCTCTCGGGGTGTGCTGACATTCAGGTCAGGCCGCGCCGAGAATGGTGGATTCCGAGAACCGGAACGGAGCGTACGCTTCAGTACGTGAGTACCGGAAGCGCGGGAAACCGCCATTCGCAGGCCGGCATCACCTGAATATCAGCGTACCCTCGGCGTGACCTTCATCGGCAGACCACCTTGCGGTTGCGTGGTCAGCTTCTGCACCGGCCAAGGCTTGGTCTCGGCGGTGGTGTCGAAGCGAAAGCGCGACAGCAGGATGGCCAGCGCGATGATCGCCTCCTGCATGGCGAAGCTGGCGCCGATGCAGACGCGCGGTCCGGCACCGAACGGAAGATACTGGAAACGGTCGATCTTTTCCCGGTTTCCCGGATGGAAACGCTCCGGCATATAGGCATCCGGCCTGTCCCACAGCTTTCTGTGACGGTGCACGACCCATGGCATGACCAGCACGGCCGCATGCCTGGGGATGCGAAGATCGCCCCAGGTTTCCGGTTCGATCGGCTCGCGGTTGATCGACGGCGCCGGCGGGTAGAGCCTGAGCGCCTCGTCGAAGGCGGCGCGGGTGAATGGCATGGCGTCCAGCCATTTCGTCGGGTCAGGCTCACGCGCCAGCACCTGGTCTATCTCCTGCTCGACCCGGTCGCGTTCCCACGGCGCTTCGGCGAGGCAATAAAGCGTCCAGCCGAGTGCACGCGCCGTGGTTTCGTGGCCGGCGCCGATGAAGGTGATGATGTTGTCCTCGACCTCGGCCCGCGTCAGCCCGTCCGGCCCTTCGGCCTTGAGCAGAAGCGTCAGGAAATCCTGCGGAACGGCATCGGGATCGCGCTTGAACTTCTCCTCGCGCATCCTGACGGTGTCGGTGACGATCTTGCGGAAATAGGCCATGGTCTTGCGGCCACGAATGCGGGTCAGGCGCGGCAGCCAATCGGGCGCCCGCAACAGGTCAAGCGGATCGACGCGGCCCATGGTCTCGAACAGCCGGTCGATCTCATGGGCAAAGCTTCCCGGCTCGCCAGCGATCTCACCGGAAAACAGCGTCTCGGCCAGGATGTCATAGGTGAGCAGCGTCATGTCATGCGCGATGTCGGACGTGCCGCCGTCCTCGTAGCGGGTGACGAATTCCAACGAGCGCGTCAACATCGGCTGGGCAAAACCGAAAATGTGGCGTGGCGTGAATACCGGCGCCATCGCCTTGCGCGAGCGCTTCCAGACATCGCCTTCGGCGGTCAGCAGACCGTCGCGCAGGATCGGCCGCAGGATTTTCTGGCGCACCGTCGCCATCTTGTAGTTCTTGGCGTTGTCGACCAGCACATGCCGGATGAGGCCGGGATCATTGGCGACGATCAGGGCGCCGCCGACGCCTGTCGCTGAAATCCACGGCTCGTTGTAGGTGTGCTCGCCCCACAGCTCGAGCGGATTGCGGTAGACGATGCGGATCATCTCCAGTGTCGAAGGCGGCGTTGTGCGCGGCTTCGGCGCCGGAGGGACGAAAGGGGCGGGCTGGATATCCATGGCGTGCTCCGCTGGTGCATGGCCTCGGCTCAAAACCACTGCGCGCTTTCGAGGACATGCCCTGGGGAATGTAGTGGCTGGCAAAGCAGGCGTCCATGTGACCGAACGACGATGCGCAGGGTTCGATCCGGAACGACTTGGCAAACAGTCTGTTCATCTGATTGTGACCGCACCCCACAAGGCGCTGCCTTGTCGGCAAAGGCGCACTGCCGTAGGTGACAGTCACCAACAGATACCGCCAATCAAAGGAGCCCATCCTTGAAGCACCAGTTGAACATCATCATCGGCAGCACCAGGCCCGGCCGCGCCGGACCGGTTTTCGCACAATGGCTAGAGACATTCGCCCGCGAGCACGGCAAGTTCGAGCCGGTGCTGACCGATATCGCCGCGTTCAACCTGCCGGTGCTGGACGAACCGCACCATCCACGGCTTGGCAACTATCAGAACGATCACACCAAGGCCTGGTCGAAGGCAATCAACGCCGCCGATGCGTTCGTCTTCGTGGCGCCGGAATACAATTATTTCGCCGCGCCGGCGATCATCAACGCGATCGACTATCTCTCACGCGAGTGGAAATACAAGCCGGCAGCGATCTTCGCCTATGGCGGTGTCTCGGGCGGCTTGCGCGCGGCGCAGGCGCTCAAGCCACTGCTGACCTCGGTAGGCATCATGCCGATCCCCGAAGGGGTCGCGCTGCCGATGTACCAGAAGCTGCTCGACGACAAGGGCGCTTTCAATGCCAGCGAGCAGGTGCAGGGTGGTGCCAAAACCATGCTGGACGAGCTTGAGCGCTGGAGCGCGGCGTTGAAGCCACTGCGATCGGCCTGATGCGCGACACGCACATCGAGCCTTTGTTTTTGTGCATGTGCCTTTGGCCGACATGCATTAAACAGCCGGCTTTAGGCCAAGACCCCGGCTTGCTCGCGCCATAAAGAGATGGAATGGTCGGCGACCGACTGAGCCGGGGGCGGTTCGATTTGCGTTTGCTGTTTGCCTTGCTGCTGATGCTGACGACCACCGCCACGGCGGTGGCGGAACGGCGCGTGGCGCTGGTCATGGCGGACAACGACTATCGGCTGATCCGGCCGCTTGCCAATCCCGTCAATGACGGCGAGGCGATGGAGGCCGCGCTGAAGAAGCTTGGCTTCGAGGTAGTGCTCGAAACCAACCGCGATCTGCGGCGCATGCGCCGCGCCCTCGATGATTTCCGCGAGGACGCCAAGGGCGCCGATGTGGCGTTGGTGTTCTTCTCCGGCCATGGCGTCGAGATTTCAGGCGACAACCGGCTGCTGCCAGTCGATGCCGACGCATCCTCGCTCGACACCCTGGAGAAGACCAGCCTGCCACTCGAAGAGGTGCGCGACGCTGTCGCCGCCACCGCCAAGGTCGGGCTGATCATGCTCGATGCCTGCCGCAGCGATCCCTTCTCAGGCCCAGTGAGCGAAGGGCGCGGAGCGACGTCGCTGGCGAAAGAGGTGGCCGACAAAGTGCGCCCAGGCCTTGGCCGGATCGGACGGGCGGAGAACATCCTGTTCGCCTTTTCGGCGGCACCGGGCGAAACCGCTTCGGACGGCACTGGCCAGAATTCACCGTTCACCACCGCTTTGAGCAAGTATCTCGGCACGGAAGGGCTGGAGATCCGCTCGGTGCTGACCTTGGTGCAGCAGGAAGTCTATGACCTCTCCAAGGGCAAGCAGCTGCCCTATGTCGAGAGCGGCCTGCCGCAGCTTTTCTTCGCGACCTCGGCCAAGGAACAGTTGCCGGAGCGCGAACGGCTGCTGCTTGCCATGGCCGACGTGACGCCGGAGATGCGCGGCCAGGTCGAACAGATCGCCAGCGATGCCGACATGCCGCTGGCGCCGCTCTATGGCGCGCTGATCAGCTCCGACACCAGCCACCTGTCTGCGGAAAGCCTCGATGCCAGGCTTCGGGAAGCCCCCGACGCTTTCGTCAAGGTGCGGGCCGAGACCAGGACTCTGGCCTCCGACGACCCACAAGTGACTGCCTTGCGCCAGCAGGCCGAGGACCAGCTTTCGCTCGGCGCCTTCGATGCCGCGCGCCAAAAGCTCACCGACGCCGCCGGTATCGACAATGTCTCGCGCAACGCACTGAAAGCCAATTTCGTCCGCCGAACGCTTTCCGAAGCGGCGACCCGCTATCTATCCGGAGGCGCGGCGCGCGCTACCCTCGACTACGCCACGGCCATCAAGGATTATGAATCGGTGGTGGCGCTCTATGGCGAAATCGGACAATCGCCGCTGGTGCTTGAGGACGCCGACCGGCTGATTCGCACGCTGGAAGGGCTCGGCATACTCTACACCACCACCGGCAACATCGAAGCGGCCGGCCATGCCTTTGAAGCGCTGCGGTCCAATATCGAACAGCGGCCGGATCTGCAGACAGATCCTAGCGTCAAGCGTGATCTGGCCATCAGCCATGTCAAGCTCGCCAACATACGGATGGCGCAAGGCGACCTGCCTGCCGCCCTGAAAAATTATGAGACGGCCAGGGGCATGCTGCAGGATCTGACGGCGACCGTGCCGGACAAGAAAACCTGGCTCGGCGATCTTGCCACGACCAATGACAAGATCGGCGATGTTCTGGCGACGCAAGGCGATGTCGGCGCCGCCGCACAGGCCTATCAGCAAAGCCTGTCGATCAAGCAGCAACTGGCCGATGCGGAGCCGAACAGCGCTTACCTGCTGCGCGATCTGACCATCACCTATGACGAGATCGGCCAACTTGCCCACACCGCGGGCCAGTTGGACGGCGCGGAGACGGCCTTTAAGGAGAGCCTGAGAATTCGGCTGGCACTCGCCGAAAACAAACCGGATGATCCCGAGCGCCAACGCGCTGTCTCTGTGAGCCATGACAGGATCGGCGACATCAAGCGCGAACGCGGCGATGCGGCCGGTGCGCTCGTGGCTTACAGAAAGGGCCAGGCGCTCGTCGAGCAACTGGTGGGCCGCGATCCCAACGATACCGAGTTGCAGCGCGACCTGTCGGTTGGCAACGCCAAGATCGGCAATGCGCTAAGCGACCAGGAGAACTGGCCGGAGGCGCTTGAAGCTTACCAGCAGGCGTTGTCACAAGCCCGTGCGCTCGCGGCAAGCGACCCTGCCAACACCGACTGGCAGCGCGATCTCTCCGTATCTCTCGAAAAGGTTGCCGGCGTGCTGGCGATCCAGGGCGACCGGAGCGGCGCCCTCAAGAGTTACATGGACAGTTTCGTCATCGCCGACCGGCTGGCGAAGCTCGACCCCGCCAATGCCGACTGGCAGCGCGACCTGTCTATCACGCTCTCCGAGGTAGCCCTGCTGCGGCTCAAGCAGCGCGATATCAGCGGCGCCCGGCAAGCCTTCCAGGACAGTCTGGATATCCGCCAGCAACTGTCTCAATCAGATCCGAACAACGAGACCTGGCAACGCGACCTGGTGGTTGCCTATATCGATTACGCCCAGGTGGCGAAGGACC
>JBDSLV010000500.1:0-21994 GCA_039916205.1 Mesorhizobium sp.
CCAACGACCACATCACGCCCAAGGGCGCCAAGGAAGAGCGCTATGAGCGCGTCCGCGGCCTGCCTGAACGGCGCCGCCTCTCCTGCTCTGCCCAGATTCTCGGCGACCTCGTCATCGACGTGCCGCAGGACACGGTCATCAACGCGCAGACCATCCGCAAGGATGCCGACACCCGGGTCATCGCGCGCGATTCAGCGATCCGCATGTGCTATGTCGAGATCGAAGAACCCGACATGCACAAGCCTCTCGGCGATCTCGACCGCCTGAAGATCGCGCTGATGCATGACTGGAACCTGAAAAGCCTCGATTTCGATTTTCATCTGCTGCCGCAGGTGCAAGGCATTCTGCGCAAGGGCAACTGGACCGCGACCGCCGCCATCTACAAGGATGCCGAAACCGAGACGGCGCGTGTCGTGGCGCTGTGGCCAGGCCTCAAGAACGAGGCTTATGGCCTCGCCTGCGACATCGGCTCGACCACCATCGCCATGCATCTGGTGTCGCTGCTGTCCGGCCGCGTCGCCGCTTCTTCAGGCACGTCGAACCCGCAGATCCGCTTCGGCGAGGATCTGATGAGCCGTGTTTCCTATGTGATGATGAACCCCGACGGCCGCGAGGGCATGACGGTTGCCGTGCGTGAGGCGATCTCAGGGCTGGTCGACAAGGTCTGCGCCGAAGGCAATGTCCAGCGCAATGACATCCTGGATTCGGTGTTCGTCGGCAATCCGATCATGCACCACCTGTTCCTCGGCATCGACCCGACCGAACTCGGCGGCGCCCCCTTCGCGCTCGCTGTTTCAGGCGCGGTGCACGTCAAGGCTTCGGATATCGGGCTGAAGCTCAACCAGGGCGCCCGCCTCTATATGCTGCCGTGCATCGCCGGCCATGTCGGCGCCGATGCGGCGGCAGTGACGCTGTCGGAAGGTCCTCACCGCCAGGACGAGATGATGTTGATCGTCGATGTCGGCACCAATGCCGAGATCGTACTCGGCAACCGCACGCGCGTTGTCGCGGCCTCGTCGCCGACAGGTCCGGCCTTCGAAGGCGCCGAAATCTCCGGCGGCCAGCGCGCCGCACCCGGCGCGATCGAACGCGTCCGTATCGACCCCGAGACGCTGGAGCCAAAATACCGCGTCATTGGTTCGGAACTGTGGTCCGACGAACCGGGCTTCCTTGAAAGCGTGCAGGCGACCGGCGTTACCGGCATATGCGGCTCCGGCATCATCGAGATCGTCGCCGAGATGTATCTCGCCGGCATCATCTCCGAGGACGGTGTCTTGGATGGCTCGCTTGCCGCGCGCTCGCCGCGTATCGTCGCCAATGGCCGCACCTTCTCCTATGTGCTGAAGGAAGGCGAGCCGAAGATCACCATCACCCAGACCGACGTGCGCGCCATCCAGCTCGCCAAGGCGGCTCTCTATGCCGGCACCAAGCTGTTGATGGAAAAGCAGAACACCGAGCATGTCGACCGCATCCACTTCGCCGGCGCTTTCGGCTCCTTCATCGATCCGAAATACGCCATGGTGCTTGGCCTTATCCCGGACTGCGATCTCGACAAGGTCTCGGCTGTCGGCAACGCCGCCGGCGCCGGCGCCCGCATGGCGCTGCTCAATCGCGGCTATCGCCGCGAGATCGAGGAGACTGTCAGCAGGATCGAGAAGATCGAAACGGCGCTGGAACCCAAATTCCAGGAGCATTTCGTCTACGCCATGGCGCTGCCGAACAAGGTCGACCCGTTCCCGAAGCTGTCTGCCGCGGTGAAACTGCCGCCGCGCAAGACGGTCAGCGAAGATGGCGTTGCCGGTGACGCTGCCCCGCGCCGCCGCTCGCGCGAAGGCCACGCCGCCCGGCGCGGCCGGGAATAAGCCACCGCCACCTCGCGGAAATTGTTTGTATGCAAATGTTTCCAGATCAGGCTGATCTGGAAACCCAAATCCGTTTTCGTGAAATCCGCCAGATACAGGAGCGGCGCATTTAACCGGCATCGAACGGCCGGCGGAAAATATCTTTCAGCCGCCGCAACGCTCCAAGGGAGACAATGATGTCGATGCTCAAAAGCCTGGGCCGCTATGGCGCGGCCATCAAGAACGCCCATGACTGCAGCAAGGCTCGGCGCCTGCTGAACAGCCTGCCGCCGGAAATTCAGAAGGATATCGGCTGGCCGGTTGCGCCGTGTTCAAGCGCAAAGGCGGCAATCACCAGCACCATCTGGAACGCCGCGCGCTGATGACCTTCGCTGACAAATGCAAGCTGCTCGGCACGCGCCGGGGCCGCCGCTCGGCCCCGGCGACCAACAACCGGTTGCGCGCCGCGCTGCTGCCGCGCCGCTGACCCCGCTTGCGATCACCAGAATGATGATGCCGGATCACACCACCGTGTAAACGACAGCGCAAACTTGACATTTCGGCCCGACGAACGATCTTCGACAACAGTGGGGGTTCTCTTAGTCGGCTTTGGCCGAAGTTCGTGTATGCGCATGCCAAGTTTTAAAAGCCACGTCGTTTCCTTCGTTCTCAGGCACAGCCGCAAGCAGGCATTTTCCAGTCCGGAAAACATGCAGCGCTGGATCGCCGCCGCGCGCAAGACCGAGACCCACCAGCCGCCCGCCGCGCTGCGCGCCCGTCTCGACATCCAGACACACACCGTCGATGGCTTTCCGGTCTATGAGATTGCCGCCAAGGCGGGCCAGCAGAAGCGGATTCTCTATCTGCACGGCGGCGCCTATGTCTTTGAAATCACACCCTATCACTGGCATCTGATTGCCGAGATGGCTGACCGGCTGGGCTACGGCATCACGGTGCCGATTTACCCGATCGCACCCGAGCACGACTTTCACGCGATGTTCGGCATGGTCGGTGGCGTCTATCGCGAAATGCTCGAAGAGACCGACGCCGAAAACATCATCTTCATGGGCGATTCCGCCGGCGGCAACATGGCCGTGGTGCTGACCATGATGGCCGCGGAAGAGGCCTTGCCCTTGCCGTCGCGCCATGTGCTGATCTCGCCCGGCCTGGATATGTCGCTCACCAACCCGGACGTGTTCGAGGCGGAACGCAACGACCCATGGCTGGGTATATCAGGCGGACTGGAAGCGATCCGGATGTACAGCGCCGGCATCGACCGCAGCGACTGGCACATCAGCCCGGTCTACGGCGACCTCTCGGTGCTGCCGAAAACGCTGATGCTGATAGGTTCACGCGACCTCTTGACCCCCGACAATCTGATCTTTGCCGAAAAGGCCCGCGCTGCCGGTGTCGAGGTCGAAATCGTCTACGAGGAAGGCATGGTCCACGTCTGGCCACTGATCGACATGCCGGAAGCCCGGCGTGCGCGACAGAGCATCGTGACGTTCCTCAGCGACGAGGCATCGGCCTCGCAAGCCGTCAAGCAAGAGTGGAAAAATCCTGGAAACGCCGCTATCGCTTGAGCGGTCGGGTGGCTAAGGCAATCCACATGGCTGAGGCGCATAGTGACGGCTGCACGGCAGCGAACGCCCGATGGATAAAAACCGCGCCACTTGATTAACCCACCCTAAGTGTTGTTCCTCACATAGGCTTCATGATCAAGCACTAACGTTGCGCATCGGCGCGATGACCTGGATTGTGGAAGAATGACAATTCCGATCAAGACGCAACTTATCGCCACGATCGGGTTGGCCACGGTTCTCATCGGCCTGGTCGGCGGCATCGCTTTTTTCATTCAGCAAGCTCTGACCAGTTCTGTCGCGCTGACCGAAGCGAAAAATGTCGCGCAGCAGCTCGCCTCGACGATCATGTTCAAGGCTCCGGACGTACCGGCACCACTTGTCGGCCGACCAGCCGCGCTGCAGGAATTCGTGGCGCAGCAACACCTTCGGTCGAAGCGTGACCTTGTCGTCGTCGATCGCAACAAGGCAATTCTCGCCGATGTTTCGGGCGAAGAAAGCTATATCGGCACGCACTACACCCATGACCAGGGCAACGAGATATCCCAGGTCATTCAGGACGGCATTCCACGAAGCTTCATCGAAGTCAGCGAAGATGCGCCTGAAGGTGACAAGCTTGTCGTCGTGCCGCTGCAGACGGCGTCTGGTGAAGTGGTCGGCGCTGTGCTTCTGGAATACACATCGCTTCTGAAGGCTGCCGAAAACCGTGTCAGCTGGGTGCTGTGGCTGATCGGGCTGAGCACGGCGGCGGGAATTTTGGCGGCCGGCACCTCGGCATTCCTGCTCAACCGGCGCTTCATGAAGGGGCTATCCAGCCTGACCAATGGCATTCAGGCTCTTGCCCGAGGTGAAATGGCATCCCGCATAGGCGACACCTCGGACGACGAATTCGGGCAACTGGCCACCGGGTTCAACGGCATGGCAGCCGAGATCGAGAATTCACGAACCCAACTGGCGGATCAAAAGGCTTATCTCGAAGGCATTGTGGAGACGGCCGCCGAAGGTATCGCCGTCATTGATGCAGGCGACAACATCACGCTCGCCAACCCCGCGGCAACAGAGATACTTGGTCGGCGCCGCGACAGGATCGAAGGGCAACCATGGCGAACGGTCATCGATCTCTTCAACGAAGCCGGCGACAGGCTGGCAGCCGGAACATCGCCGATCGAAATGGCCATCGACACGGGACGCAACCACCAGGACGAAGTTCGCCTGATGCGCCCGGATGGCTCTCTGCTGCCTGTGATGGCCAGTTCCAGCGCCTTTGACAGCAGCCGCGGTGGTGTGGTGGTGACACTTAGCAATATCAGCGAGCTGCGCCGGGCGGAGCGCGCTGTCAGCGAACGTGCCGACGAATTGGCTACACTCAACCTTGAGCTCAAGCGCAGCTTCGACGCGACAGGCCGCCTGGTGAAACTTGGCGAACTGCTGCAGGCCTGCGTAACGTTTCGAGAGGCCTTCGCGGTGGTTGGCTCCGTGATGCCGGATTTCTTCCCGGATCTAAGCGGTAGTGTCCATTTGACCAGCGCGTCGCGCAATCTCGTCGAGGAGATGGCACATTGGGGCCCGATCCATTCGAGCGCGGCTCAATTCGCGCCCGAGGACTGCTGGGCGCTTCGGCGCGGGCAAGAACATGTCGCCGGCTACGGCGCGCTGACGCCAAGTTGCAGCCACATCGCGGACATTGCCGGCAGCGGCTATGTCTGCGTGCCATTGGCAGCGCAAGGCGAAACGCTGGGCATCCTCCATCTGTGCCGGGCCAATGCCTCAACCGACCCGGGCTGGCTCGACCAGAACCGCCGCATCCTGCGCGGCGTCGCCGACACGATAGCGCTGGCGCTGGCCAACCTGCGCCTGCGCGAGACCTTGCGGCAGCAATCCATTCGTGACCCGCACACCGGGCTTTTCAACCGCCGCTATCTCGAGGAAACCAGCGCGCGGGAATTGCGGCGCATGCAGCAGTCCAATCAGCCTTTCACCGCCATGATGCTCGATGTCGATCACTTCAAGCAATTCAACGATACCTTCGGCCACGAGGCTGGGGATCTGGTGCTCAAGCGTGTGGCCAGCGCGTTGTTGGATCATGCTGGGGAAGCCGATATCGCGTCGCGCTATGGCGGCGAGGAATTCGCCGTGGTCCTGCCGAACTTGTCCCTGGAACTGGGCATCGAACGGGCGGAGTCGCTGCGCAAGGCGGTCAAGCAACTCCATCTGTCGCACCGCGGCCAGACGCTCGGGAGCGTCACCGTGTCGATCGGCATCGCCACGTCCCCAAGCACCCCTTGTTCGTGGACCGATATCATCCGCGCGGCCGATCAGGCGCTATACCGGGCCAAGAGCGAGGGACGGGACCGCGTGGTCGCCGCTGCAAACGAGGAGGGTTGAGAAGTCCTCAATCCACTTGCGCCGCGTGGGGTATCGCGGCGCTGGAGCCACGCGCCGACGAGGTCAGAACTTGCCGGTTTCCCGGAACAGTTCGAACGTGTCGCGGATGTGGTCGGCCACGGCTTTCACCGGCGCGCTGGCGTCCGGTGCCACCACCATCGCCAGATTGTAGGTGCCAATGTCGGGCATGCCGTCCTTTGGGCAAAGCTCTACCATGTCATTGCCAAGGAAGGATCTCGGCAATGGCGCGACTGCCAGATCGGACATGATCGCGGCGCGCTGACCAGCCGTGTGCGCGCTCATATAGGCAATGCGGTAGCTGCGGCCCTCGCGGCTCAATGCATCGAGCGCACCGGCTCGCCAGGCACAACCCTCTTCCCACAGCGACACAGGCAAAGGCTCGCGCAGATGCGCGCAGCCGCCCTTGGCGCCGGCCCAGACAAGCGGTTCGGTCAACAGCACCTCGGCGCCGAGCGCGCTGGTCTTGTAGGAATTGGTGAGCAGCGTGATATCGAGCGCCCGGTCGTCCATGCGGCGGCGCAGATTGATGCTCTGGTCGATGGTGACATCAACCGCGATCGACGGGTGTGACTGCGCGAAGCGCTTCAGCACATGCGGCAGCACGCGTTCGCCGTAATCATCCGGCGAGCCGAGCCGCACCACGCCAACGATGTCGGGGATGATGAACTTCGACACCACCTCGCGGTTGATCGACAGCAGCCGGCGCGCATAGCCGAGCAGCATCTCGCCGTCGGTGGTCAAGGTGACCGAGCGCGCGTCGCGCGCGAACACCGAGCGGCCGAGAATGTCCTCCAGCTTCTTGATCTGCATGGAGACAGCCGACGGCGTGCGGAACACGGCATTGGCGGCAGCGGTGAAGCTTCCCGTCTCCGCAATTGCCACGAAAGTGCGCAAAACATCGAGATCGAGCAGAGGCAAGGGATGATTGAGCGGGGCGTTCATGCGATCAACCTTCAATTTTTCTGATGCAAACCATCATTCAATTTCGTTTGATTGAACATCAGAATTGGAGGATAGTCAACACTATCGGGGCAGACGTATCGAATGCGGTCATGAAACGACCACGACGCAGACCCGCAATCGACATGAAATGAAGCTGAAACAAACCGGGTGTAACGCCTCGTGCATCCAAGGCCTGGAAATCCGGGCTGAACACTCAAGGAGACTGAAATGTCTATTATCTCGTCCATCGGTCGGATCGCGACCGAGTTCAGCGCGGCCCGCGCCCGCTACCAGACCGAACGCGCCATCCGCGCACTGCCGGTTGAACTGCAGAAGGATATTGGTTGGCCTGAAGCCGCAGACACCAAGGCCCGTTCTCACAATGGCGTCGGATCCTGGGCTGGAGCAAAGTAAACCGTGTATATCCCGTGCTGAAGGCCTGCCGCGCGCACCAGCCCGGCAGGCCTTCTCGGTTTTTATTTGTATTCAAATGAATTTTGGAGCCATGCCGCCAGCGCATGGCGCATATGAGCAAGCCGCATAGCAGCGCAAAAATTGCATTAATGCCTTGTAAATAATCAAGAATCTCGGGTCTTTTGCCCAAACTTGTCGCATTCGGTGTCGCATTTCATATCAAGCGCTTCGCATTTGCGATTTAGTTTTCCCTCATACAAGCCTATATCAGCACCAGCAAACGAGCTGCCCCACTCCATCAAGCGAAGGCGACCCGTCTAAGCAACCAAATGGAGATTGTGATGAAGCTTTTTGCCCGCCTCTTCGCCCGCCGCGAGATGAACCTGACCACCGCGCTCGAGCGCCAGCGCCTTGCCAACACCATGCCTGGCCAGACCGGCGCCATGGCTGCGGCGCGCCTCGGATTCGTCGCCTGATTTGCAAAACGACACCTCCAGAGCCGCGCCTCCCTGCAGTGGCTTGGATTGACTGACGCCGCTTCGGTTCGCCGAGGCGGCGTTTTTGTTTCACGGACCGCCCTTCGCCGATCTGTTGCAATCAGGCGGTGGCCGGTTTTTGAGCAACACCGGCAAACGATTGCCCATTTGCGACCCATGTCGCAAATTTAATCCTGCCCAACCAGCCTAGCCCATTGACACGAATGATTTTTCCTGATGTCCCTATGCTATTCGCGACATTCTGTTCGCGTCATCGTGGCCGCATGAGGTTCCCGTGAACGCCGTAAAGCATCCGATCAAGCGATCGTTTGTATTTTTCCTTGTGCCTGATTTCACCATGATCGCCTTTGCGACGGCGCTTGATCCGCTGCGCTCGGCAAACCGCATGCTCGGCTACGAGGCCTATCGCTGGCGCCTTGCCAGCATCGACGGCAAGCCGGTTCGCGCCTCGAATGGGGTCGAATGCGCGGTCAACACTTCGCTCGAGGAAGAGCGCAAGAAAATGGCCGGGCCGGACCGCCCCAACATGGCCATCGTCTGCAGCGGCATCAATGTCGAGCGCTACCAGAACAAGTCGGCCTTCGCCTGGCTGCGCGAGGAGTACAATCGCGGCGTTGCCGTCGGCGGCCTCTGCACCGGGGCGCATATTCTCGCCGCCGCCGGCCTGCTGTCGAACAAGCGCTGCGCCATCCACTGGGAAAACCTGCCCGGCTTTTCCGAGGCCTTCCCGAAGGCCAACGTCTTTGCCGACCTCTTCGAGATCGACCAGAACATCTACACATGCGCCGGCGGCACTGCCGCGCTCGACATGATGCTGAAGCTGATCGGCGATGATTTCGACGAGAACCTCGTCAACCGGGTGTGCGAACAGGTGCTGACCGATCGCGTGCGCAGCCCGACCGACCGGCAGCGCCTGCCTCTGCGCGCACGCCTCGGCGTACAGAACTCCAAGGTACTGACGATCATCGAGCTGATGGAAGGCAATCTTTCCGAGCCGCTGTCGCTGATCGAGATCGCCGACCATGTCGACCTGTCGCGGCGCCAGATCGAGCGTCTGTTCCGCACCGAAATGGGGCGGTCCCCTGCCCGCTACTATCTGGAAATCCGGCTCGACCGCGCCAGGCATCTGTTGATCCAATCGTCGATGCCGGTGGTTGAGGTCGCGGTCGCCTGTGGCTTCGTCTCGGCCTCGCATTTCTCCAAATGCTACCGCGAGCTCTATGCCCGCTCACCGCAGCAGGAGCGTGTCGACCGCAAGCAATTGCTCGCGGCCTGAAGCTCAGCGCACTTCCGCCGTCCGCATCGCCTCGACGCGGATATCCTCGGTCAGCCGCGCCTTCAGCACGGAGAATTCCGGGCTGGTTTTCAGCGTGTAGTGGCGCGGGTGCGGCAGGTCGATGGCGACATCCGACTTGATGCGGCCGGGCCGCGCCGTCATCACCACCACGCGCGAGGCCATGAAGATCGCCTCCTCGATGTCGTGGGTTACAAACAGCACGGTCTTCTTGCGCCGTTCCCAGATGCCCAGCAGCAGTTCCTGCATCAGCCCGCGCGTCTGGTTGTCGAGCGCGCCGAACGGCTCGTCGAGCAGCAGGATCGCCGGATCATTTGCCAGCGCTCGTGCGATCGCCGTGCGCTGCTGCATGCCGCCGGACAGCTGCTTTGGCCAATGGTTCTCGAACCCTTTCAACCCGACGAGATCGACATAGGAAGCGACAATCCCGTCCCGCTCCTTCTCGGCCATGCCGCGTTCGCGCAGGCCGAAGGCAATGTTCTCCGCAACAGTCAGCCATGGAAACAGCGTGTAGGACTGGAACACCATGCCGCGATCTGGCCCCGGTCGTGTCACCGCCTTGCCGTCGAGCAGCACGCGGCCTTCGCTCGGCGCCTCCAGCCCGGCAACGATGCGCAGAAGCGTCGACTTCCCACAGCCGGACGGCCCGAGAATGGTGATGAAGTCATTGGCGTTCACCGCCAGATCGACCGGCATCAGCGCCTTGACCGGCGCCCCGCCGCGCACGCCGGCAAATGTGCGTGAAACGCCCTCGATGAGAAGCTTGCTCATGCCAGGCTCCACGGAAAGAGCCAGCGGTTGAGCGCCTTGAAGGCGAAATCGGACAGTAGCCCGATCAGCCCGATGACGATGATGCCGAAGATGATCTGCCCGGTCGCCAGCCGCGACTGGCTGTTGATGATCATGTAGCCGATGCCCGAGGACGAGCCGATCAGCTCGGCGACGATCACATAAGTCCAGGCCCAGCCGAGCACCAGTCGCAATGTCTCGGCGATTTCAGGCGCATTGGCCGGCATGATCACCCGCCGCACGATGCCGTTGTCCGTGGAGCCCAGCGTATAGGCGGCTTCGACAAGGTCCCGCCTGGTGCCGCCTACTTTGACGGCGATGATCAGGATGATCTGGAACACCGAGCCAACGAAGATGACCAGCAGCTTCTCCAACTCGCCA
This sequence comes from Mesorhizobium sp., assembly GCA_039916205.1. Lineage (GTDB taxonomy): Bacteria > Pseudomonadota > Alphaproteobacteria > Rhizobiales > Rhizobiaceae > Mesorhizobium. Next base: position 10,145 of record JBDSLV010000500.1, read on the forward strand.
ATGCCGGCCCACAGGATGAGCAGCGGAATGAACGCGGAGGCCGGCAGGTAGCGGGCGAAGGAGACAAACGGCTCCAGGAAGGCTTCAACCGGCTTCCAGGCCCCCATCATGATGCCGATCGGAACCGCGACGACGGATGCCAGCAGAAAGCCGCCGAAGACGCGCCAGATTGTGATCAGGATGTCGAGCCAGAAACGGTCCTCGACCAGCAGCCGCCACCCATCCTTCAGCATCGACAGCGGATCGGCGAGGAAGATGTGGTTGACGTGACCGCCAAGCGTGATCCACGCCCAGAAGGCGACGAACAGCACGAAGAAGGAAATGCCGAGCACGGTTCGGGTGCCCGGCGAGACCGGATGCAGGGGGCGCGGCATCGACAACGATCCTTGATGAAAAGGGAAACGGCGGCACCAGGCCGCCGTCTGAAATGAAACTCTATCGCTCAGTTCGCGACAGCGCTGGTGTCAGCCAGCGTGGCGACGTCGGGCGCTTCCTTGATCAGGCCCATCTGCAGCAGCAATTCGCCGGCGGTCTTGGAAAAGTCCTGGAATTCCTTGGTGAAGAACTCCTTGTTCTCGGCCCTGTCCGCCCATTTCAGATATTTGGCCGAATCCTCGAATTCCTTGGCCGACTGCTTCACGTCGGCGCCCATGGTCTCGTAGGATTTCTGCGGATCGCTCTTGATCAGGTCGAGCGCATCGAAATAGCTGTCGGCGAGCGCCTTGGCGGCGTCGGGATTGGCCTTGAGGAATTCGGGCGTGCAGCCGACCGTGTCAAGCACCATCGGATAGTCGAGCGTCGTCGCAAGGATATGGCCCTGGTCGGACTTGTCGCGCACCGCCGAGATGAAGGGCTCATAGGTAACCGCCGCATCGTTCTGCCCGGCGAGGAAGGCCTGTGCTGCCGCATCCGGCTCAAGGTTGACGAAGGTCACATCCTTGGTCGACATGCCGGCCTTGTTGAGCACCCAGGCGAGCATGAAATAGGGTGACGTGCCCGGCGCCGAGGACGCCACGGTCTTGCCCTTGAGATCGGCGACGGTCTTGATGTCGTTGCGGGCGACGATACCGTCGGCGCCATAGGATTTGTCGAGCTGGAATATCTGTTTGGTGGTGACGCCGCTGGCGTTCCAGACCAGCCAGGTCTCTACCGTGGTCGCGGCGCATTGCAGATCACCGCTGGCAATGGCAAGCGGCCGGCTCGCCTGCGGCACCTTCTTCAGGGTCACGTCGAGACCATGCTTCTCGAAGATCCCGGCCTGCTTGGCGAGCGTCAGCGGAGCGAAACCCGTCCATCCGCTGATGCCGATGGTCAGCGCTGTGGCGGCCATGGCCGGCGCGGACAATCCGGCGGCAAGGGCAAATGCCGTGGCAAATATACTGGTTCTTTTCATCTCAGCTCCCCTTTTTGTTTTGAAAGCGGAATTGTGGCACAGACGGGACCCGGCTTGTCAATGTATCCGTTCTCACACTGTGGTGTAGAGCAGCGGCGTTGTATTCGCCTGCGCTTAGCGGCTTTCGAAATTCCGGCTACGGTCGCGCCACATGCGCTCACCGGCCAGGCAATCGGTCACCGGCCTGTCCTGCGCCAACACGACAGGCGGATGCGCTGCCTCTTCGATTGCCCATTGCCGCGAGGCAGGGCCGGCAAGCTCCAGCACCAGCTTGCGCCGGATCGCTTCCGGAAACTGCGTCCAGTCGTTGACCGGGATCATGAAAGCGCCTTGACCGCCAATGACGCAGTCGCTGTAGTAGTGGTCGAGATTGTTGACATCGTAGGCGCCGGAGAAGCCGCCACGGGTCATCAAGGGCAGACCGTTGATGATGATGCCTTGCTTGACGACATCGTCGCGGGAGAGATTGACCGGCGCACCCTGGTTGTTGGGGCCATCCCCCGAGATATCGATGACCCGCTTGACGCCCTGATAGCCACTTTCGACGAAGAGATCGCTGCCAAACTCCAGCGCCCCCGAGATCGATGTGCGCCGAGCGCTGTTGGGCGGCTGGGCGGAGAGCTTTTCGACCACCCGCTCGGCGTCGGCACGATTGGCAATCACCGTCCATGGCACGATGACGCGCTGCCAATTGGTGCCGGCCCATTCGACATAAGTGACCGCGATCTTGCCATAGGCGCCATCGGCGATCGCCTGCAGCACATGGTCATGCGTCAGCGCCGCCGCGTAGCCGTGACGCTGGATCTCAAGCTCGGCAGGCGACATCGACAGCGAGACGTCGACGGCAAGCACGAGCTCGACGTCAACCGGTTCGTCCGCGCGCGACTGTGGGGCGACAAAGAGCGCCAACGCCAATGCGGCGGCGCCTGAAAGCAGATCTTGCACGAGCAAAAGCAGACATGCCGCGAGGGTAAGCCAGAATCACCTTGCGAAAAAGCCCGACCAAAGCCGGGCTTTTCAAATCCGTATGAACAACCGTCCCCGCTCAGCTCCTCGGCTTCAGGTTCTCCGGATCGTAGAGCGGCTTGTAGCCAACAGACATCACTTCGACCGGGTACGTCTCGTTGAAATACTCAACAGCAAGCTTGCGGCCCTCCTGGGCGTAAGCCCACGGCAGATAGGCAAGCGCGATGTTCTTGCCGATGGTCGGGCCATAGGCCACCGAAGTGGTGAAGGACCGGCGGCCGAGTTCGTCGACCAGCGTCTCGCCGGTCTTCGGGTCCATCACCGGCATGATGCCGACCGGATAGCGCGCGACGCCCTTGGCATCGACATTACTCGTCATCACCAGCGTGCACAGCATAGCCGGCTGGTGTTCGCGGGCGCGATACTCGACGTGCTTGGCCTTGCCGCAGAAATCATTCTCCTTGACTTTCGGGCGGGCTAGATCGGCCTCGAGCAGATTGTACTCGGTCAGGAGATCGGCATTCTGCAGGCGCAGGCTCTTTTCCATGCGGCGGGTGTTGGCGTAGGTCTCGACGCCGAAGGGCATCACACCGGTCGAGCGCAACGCATCCCAGACGGCCAGGCCGTCCTCATAACGCATATGCAGCTCCCAGCCCTGCTCGCCGACATAGGAGATGCGGAACGCGGTGACATCCTTGCCGCCGATCCTGACTGGCTTGATGGCCGCGAAAGGGAAGTTTTCGAGCGAAAGCCCATCCGGATTCTCGACCACTTTCTGCAAGGTCGCACGGGCATTCGGACCCCAGATACCGATGGTGACGATCTTCTCGGTCACGTCGGTGATGGTGACGTCGAAACCCTTGTCCTGCGCGGTGCGGCGCATGTACTGGAAATCGCGCGGTCCCGCATCCGCCCCGTCGATCACGCGGCAACGATCGGCCATGCGGATGACGGTAAAGTCGGCGCGCACCATGCCTTCCTCATCGAGGAAGTGGGTGTAGATGCCCTTGCCGACGTTGTTGTCACCGCCGACCTTTGCCGCGCAGAGCCATTCCAGCAGCGCGACATGGTCCGGCCCCTCGACGTCATACATCGAGAAATGCGAGAGATTGACGATGCCGCAATCCTCGCTCATGGCGAGGTGCTCGGCATTGGAAACGCGCCAGAAATGGCGGTTGTACCACTCGTTCTCGCGCACTGGCACGCGGTTGCCGTATTTCTCCAGAAGGTGCTCGTTGGCGGCGTAGCCATGCGCGCGCTCCCAGCCGCCAAGCTCCATGAAATGGCCGCCGAGTTCCTTCTCGCGCTCCCAGAACGGCGAGCGCCTGATGTTGCGGGCCTTGGAGAACGGCTCGCGCGGATGCACCGCCGGATTGTAGACCTTCATCGCCGTCTCGGTGCAGCGGTCCCAGATGAACTGCTCCTTCATCTGGTGCGGATAGAAACGCGCATAGTCGATGGCGTGATGGTCGATCCCGGTGCGGCCGTCCGTCATCCAGTCGGCGATGAGCTTGCCCATGCCGGGGCCATCCTTGACCCAGATGGCAACCGCATACCACAGGCCCCTGACCTTCTGGCTTTCGCCCATCGACGGGCCGCCATCGGCCGTCACCTGCAGCAGCCCGTTGAAGGAATGGCTCTCGTTATAGCCAAGCTCGCCCAGGATCGGCGTCAGCTCCATGGCGCGCTCCAGCGGCGCCAGGATCTGCTCCATGTCGAGGTCGCGCTGCGATGGTGAAAGCCGCGCCTGGTTCTTCTCCAGGAGGTCGCGCGGATGGCAAAGGCGCGGATTGTTCTCTTCGTAGTAACCCCATTCGATCTGGCCGCCTTCGGCGGTCTTGGGGTCGCCGGTGTCGCGCATATAGGCCGAGTTGCCTTGGTCACGCAGCAACGGCCAGCCGATCTCCTTGCCGGTGCCGGCGAATTCATTATACGGGCCAAAGAAGGTCAGCGGGTGGTCGATCGGCATGACCGGCAGGTCTTCGCCGACCATCTCGGCGATCAGCCGGCCCCAGATGCCGGCGCAGACGATGACATAGTCAGCCTCGACGGTGCCGCGGTCCGTCACCACGCCCGTAATGCGGCCGTCCTTGACGATGAGCGACCTAGCCGAGGTGTTGGCGAAGGATTTGAGCTTGCCGGAGGCTTCCGCCTGATCGACCAGCTTGCCGGCGACCGTCTGCGAGCGCGGAATGACCAGTCCGGCATCCGGGTCCCACAGGCCACCCTGCACCATGTCTTCTTCGATCAGCGGGAATTTTTCCTTGATCTCGGCCGGCTCGATCAGGCGGGCGCGCGTGCCAAAAGCCTTGGCCGAGGCAATCTTGCGCTTGATCTCGTCCATGCGGCCGTCATCGCCGACGCGAGCGACCTCGAGGCCGCCGATGCGCGCGTAATGGCCCATCTTCTCATAGAAATCGATTGAGTAGAGCGTCGTCCAGCACGACAGGAAATCGTGGCTGGTCGTGTAGCAGAAGTCGGAGGCATGCGCCGTCGAGCCGATGTCGGTCGGGATGCCCGACTTGTCGATGCCAACAATATCGTCCCAGCCGCGCTCGATCAGATGGTGGGCGATCGATGCGCCGACGATACCACCCAGACCGATGATGACGACCTTCGCCTTTTCCGGAAACCCTGCCATTGCCCGCGACTCCAAAGCGTTTTGCGGGCGGACTATAGGGCGTAGCCATGCGACTGATGAAGCCTGTTTGCGACATTGGCAAAAAGCCGAGCGACGGGACCGCCGCCGAGCCTCAATCTAAGCCCGTTTTGCCCGGCGCCCAATAGGCTTTGGCTTTCACGCGCGACCATTTTCCGAAAGGCGTTCGGCACATTCGCTACATGGCCGAGCGGCGCGGCTCGGCAGCTCCGAGCGCGCGTAAATCAAACTATCCTGCCCGAACTCAGGATTGATCACCGGCATGCACGGCGATGGGCCGCCGGGCATTGAGGCTGGCCGATGCCCACAGCCCCATCAACGGCGCGGCGAGCAGCAGGAACGGCGGGATCAGGTTGGGGAAATAGATACGGGTGTCGTGGATCGGGAAGACGGTGAACTTCGCCAGCACCCCGAGCACGAGAGCGGCAAGCAGGATACCGGCGCGGCGATCGAGGCGAAAGCCGGCACGGCCCGCCGCGTACCACACGGCCAGCGCCAGCACCGAAACACCAACCCAGGTGTTCATGGTGACCGCGCGCAGCAGCGACGCGGCAAACGCCCTGAGATAGGCAGCAACCGAAAACGCCGGATCGAACCCGTCCATATTGTAGTGCTGTTCGATACTGGAGAACCACAGATGCGGCCACCAGCCGGGATGATGAGCCCAGTGCGAAATGGCGAAATAGGCAACCAGGGAAGCGGCAAAACCTGCCAGCGCGCCCCAAGCCTTCTGCCGGAACGCCACCAGCAAGACAGCAAAAACGGCAAGGAAAACAATATTGTCCGGCCGGGCCATGAAAGCGAGGAACAACAGGATCGCCGTCGCCGCCTCCCGGCCACGGACATAGGCATAAAGCCCGCAGAGAAACAGCGCGGAGGTCAGCACATCCGGGGTCGCGGCCCGTGCCGCATCGCCGAATTCGGCCACGATGAGAACCGCGCCAACGACAGGCGCCAATGCCAGTGCACCTTCGGAGCGCAGCCAGAGCAGCGTGATCGCACCAAACAGCAGGACAGAAAACACCGAGACCAGCCGCATCGCCTCCACTGGCGACATCACCGAGCTCATCGTCGACAGGATCTCGGCGTAGAGGAACTTGATGCGGTACATGCCGAGCAGCGAATGGAAATCGGCGGCATTGACAGTCATATGGCTGCGGAAACCACCGCCATCATCGGTCAATGCCCTGTATTCTCCAGCCGATACCCCCGATTTGACGGTGCTATAGGCATAATCATGCAGCGCCTGCGGGTCGGGATATGTGCCTTCCTCGGCTATGGCGAGATAGGGCAGCATGTCCCAGTTGGCATCCGGCAACACCCATGCCGTCATCGCCGTGAGCAGGATATAAAGCGCGAAAGCCGCCGCCCCGATCGGAGCGGCAAACCGTGTATAGGTCCCCTCGCCCCACGCCATGCCGGCCTCGGTGAGCCGGTCGAGCGGGTTCTTTGGGATGGGCGAATTGGTCAGCATGACTTTTGCTCGGCGGGCCTTGGCCTTCTCAGCGAACCTGGCTTTTGACGAAATCCTTCACGATCGACACGATGCCGCGCGACAGCAGGCTGTCGAAAGCATCGACAAAGCGGTCGACATGCTCACGCTGGCAGATCAGCGGCGGCTCGAGCCTGATGACGTTGCGGTTGTATTCGGTGAAGGCAACCAGCACATCGTAATCGCGCAACAGCAGCGCGCCGACAAAGCCGGACAGCGAGCCCTTGAGCTTGTCGTCAAGCACGCTGACGATTGGACGCAACACCATCGGCAAGGTCTGCGAGAAGTCATGGAACTCCAGGCCGATCATGAGGCCTTTGCCGCGCACGTCCTTGATGATCTTTGGGAATTTTTCCTTAAGTGCCTGCAGGCGCTGCAGCAGATAGTCGCCGGTGACGGCGGCGTTGTCGATCAGCCCTTCGTCATAGAGCACGTTCAGCCCTTCGATCGAGGTCACGCAGGCCTCGCCCATGCCACCGAACGTCGCCATGGCATGGATCATCGCCGTCTTGGGCGTGCCATAGGCCTTCATGTAGACCTCGCGGCGCGCGATCATCGCACCAACCGCGGCCTTGCCAGCGCCGAGCGACTTGGCCAGCGCGGTTACATCAGGAATGACGCCATAGTGCTCGAAGGCGTAAAAACGGCCCGAGCGGCCATAACCGCATTGTACTTCGTCGGCCACCCACAGCACGCCATACTGGTCGCACAGCGCCCGCAGCTTCTGCCAGTATTCGGCCGGCGCCTGGATGATGCCGCCGCCGCCCTGGATGGTTTCCAGCACGATGACGCCGATCTCGGGATCGGTGCGGAAGGCCCGCTCGACCGCCTCGATGTCAGCAAAGGGAATGCGAACCGTATTGTCGGCCATCTTGAAGTCGGCGCGATAGAGCTGACCATCGGTAATGCCGAGCACACCCTTGGTCTTGCCGTGGAAGGAATTCTCGGCGTAGACGACCTTCGGCCGCTTTGGGCCGGCGGCGCGCTCGGCGAGCTTCACCGCGGCTTCCATCGCTTCCGAGCCGGAAGAGCCCAAAAACACCATGTCGAGATCGCCGGGCGAGCATTTGGCGATGTTATGCGCCAGCGCCGCCGCATATTGCGACATGAAGGCAATGGCAATCTCCTGGCGCTTCTCCTCCTGGAACATCCTACGGGCCTCAAGGATGCGCGGATGGTTGTGGCCGAAGGCAAGCGAGCCGAAGCCGCCGAAGAAATCGAGGATCTTGCGGCCGTTCTGGTCGATGTAGAACATGCCTTCGGCACGCTCGATCTTGATCTTGTGGAAGCCGAGCAGCTTCATGAAATGCAGCTGGCCGGGATTTAGATGCGCCTTGAACAGATCGGTCATCCGCGCGACGTCCATCGCCTTGGCCTGCTCGACGCTGATCAGGTCGGGCTTGGCAATGGTCGCGGGCGACAGCGCCGGCGCGCTGACCAGGGTGCGCGCATTCGTCTGTTCGGGCTTGGCCATGACGGTCATCTCAGAAATCTCCAGAAATGCGCATCGGCAAGGCCGCGCGCGAACGAAACTATTCGACTAAGCCGCTACTCGGCGGGCACATGTTTGGTGGCGACGGCAGGACCGGCTTTCTTGGCGCGGTATTCGCTGTAGGCGGCGATCAGCATGTCCTCGTCGCGATATTGCGGCACCCAGCCAAGCTGACGCCCGGCCTTCGACACATCGAGCACGCACTCCTCGTCGGCAATCAGATATTGTTCCGGATCCATGATCGGCATGTTCATGAGATCGAGCAGGTCGAGCGTGCGCTTGACTGCCCAGCCTGGCGTCGGGATCAGGAGCGATTTCGAACCGGCATGCTTGATCAGGTCGCCGAGCAGCTTCTTTACCGGCGGCGGATTGATCGAGCCGAGATTGTAGGCCTCGTCAGGCACACCCGCCCTCCAGGCCGCGCGGGCAGCTTCCGCACAATCGAAAACAGAAATGAACTGATAGGGGTTCCTGCCCGATCCGATCATCGGCACGGGAAAACTCCAGTCGATCAGCTTGAACAGCTTCTCCAAAATGCCGAGCCGGCCGGGGCCGATGATCAGGCGCGGGCGAAACAGCGAGATCGACATGCCGCGCTTGCGCCATTCGACGGCCAGTTCCTCGGTCTTCTGCTTCGACCAGCCGTATTCGCCGAGCGGCGCCACCGGGTGCTCTTCCGTCATCGGTTGGGTCACCGTATGGCCGTAGATCATATCGGTGGTGTAGTGGACGAGTTTCGACGCGCCGGCCTTGTCAATGGCCTGCATGATATGCTCGGTGCCGTGAAAGTTGACCGGGAAGAAGAAGTCGTGACGCTTGGCCCGCACCTGGATCGGCGACAGCATTTTTGCCGACAGGTTATAGACCATGTCGTCGGCCTTCAGGCCGACACCGGCAACCGACACCGGATCCGTGACATCGCACGTGATGAAGCGAACATTGCTGTAATGCGGCAGGTCGCTCTTGACGATGTCGGCAACGATGACCTCCTCGCCGTCGGCCACGAGTTTAGGCGCAAGGTGGCGGCCGACGAAACCGTCGCCGCCGAAAATTACATGTCTCATCGAACGATCTCGCTGTGAATCCTGTCGGACGAAAGGGAAGCTGTTTCCGCGTCATACCCATGACCACCCAAATCCCGGTTGCCCAGATCCTGGCCACCCAAGTCTCGGCCGCCCAAATCCCGGCCACTTTGCGCGATCAGCACGGTGCCGACGCAGATGCAGGCGATGCCCGCGACGCGCCACGCATTAAGGTCTTCGCGGAAGATGAAATAGGCGAAGATGGCGACAGCGACATAAGCAAGGCTGAGGAACGGATAGGCAAAGGACAACTCGACCTTCGACAGCACATAAAGGTGCGACGCCATCGAGATGACGAAAGTGCACAGGCCGAGGAAAACCCACGGGCTGAACACGATCTGCAACAGCTTGACCAGGGGATTGGTGCCCTCGAACGAGATCGGCCCAAGCGACATCATGCCTTGCTTGAGCATCAACTGCGCCGCGGCGTTGGTCATAACCGTAAAGAGAATGAAGACGATGTATTTCATAGCTTCTCACTCACCCCTTCACTCGTCATATTGCTAATCCACAAATATTTCGTGAAGCCACAAGCATATTTTGATTGAATCGGCGACCTATAAATAATTACAGCAACGATTATTCAAATTTTATCTATTCAGCAGCTTCGGCTGCGCCGCGCTGCGCATCAAGCTTCTTCGCCGTCCGCGCCCAGAAAGTGGACATGAAAGCAGGGTCGCGGAGCGCCTCCAGCCGTTGCCAGTCAGGAAAGGACGCGGCGAAGATATCCGCGCCCATGCGGGCGTCCTTGTAAGGATTGACCGCGCCGCCTGCCTCGGCGGTGATGCGGTCGAGTTCGCGCAGCAAATTCAGCGTCGCGGCCCCCTTGTTGGGGAAATCCAGTGTCAGCGTGTAACCAGGCCGCGGGAACGACAACAGCGCCGGCGAGCGAACCGCGCCGAAGCGCTTCAGCACGGTGAGGAACGACCCCTGCCCGGCTCGCTCCGCGGCGCCGAGCAGCATCGGTACAAATTCACGAGCGGCGTCTTCCGGTATCACGCTCTGGTGCTGGAACAATCCATTCGGCCCGTAGAGACGGTTCCAGTCGCGGACGCCGTCAAGCGGAAAGAAGAAGCCTTGATAGCCGACCTGACGCGGTAGCGCGGACCGGCCCTTCTTCCATCGGTAGGCGGCGTTGAAAGCCTTTAGGAATGGCCGGTTAAGCGCATTGAACGGCAGCTGGAACGGCACCGAAAGATTGCCACCGGCGCGCGAGGCCGTATGCGATCCATGTTCGGCGTGATTGCCGGTAAACAACAAACCGCGCCCGCTGTTGCAGCCGCCGGCGAGCTGGTCGATCCAGGCCACGGCATATTCATTGGCTTGGTCGGCGGCCTCGGCCAGCCCGAAGAACTCGGCGAGATCGCGAAACGGCGTTGTCTTCTCGACGATATCGAGCGAAGGCACCCGCATCAGCCGGATCGAGGCCGAGAGGATGAGCCCGGTCAGCCCCATGCCCCCGATCGTTGCCCGAAACAGCCGTGCATTGTCGGTGGCCGAACAGCGATAGGTCCGTCCGTCGGAACGCAACAGCGTGAAAGATTCTACGTGGCAGCCGAACGTGCCGCGCCGATGGTGGTTCTTGCCATGGATGTCATTGGCGATAGCACCACCGAGCGTGACGAACTGCGTTCCGGGAACGACCGCTGGAAAGAAGCCGTAGGGGGCCGCATGGGCAATGATTTCCGACAGCAGAACACCGGAGTCCGCCTCAAGCACGCCGGTCTCGGCATTGAATGCGCGGATACGGTCAAGTGACCGCATGTCGACAACCATGCCGGCCTCGTTCTGGCAGGAATCGCCGTAAGAGCGGCCATTGCCATAGGCAAGCAGGGACGCCTTTTTCGGCTGTCTGTTCTTCAACAGCGCAATACCGTCCTCAGCGGGGATAGCGCGCAGCGCCGGCGGCGTGGCAAGGCCAAAGCTCTGGTAGCGATCGCCAGCCATGCCTACCAGCCCCCGATGACCAGCAGAACCGCTCCGATCATCACAACGATCTGGCTGCGCCAGTCGCGGATGATGAACACAACCGGATCATCATGCATCTCGTCGCGGCGGGCGAGGATCCAGACGCGCATGGTGAGATAGAGGACGATTGGCGCCAGCGGCCAGATCAGCCATGGGTGCGGATAGAGTTCGCGCACAGCGACACTGTCCATGTAAAGCGCCAGCACCAAAGCGGAGGAAAAGGCAGAGGCCATGCCGGCCTGGGCGACAATCTCCTGGTCTTCGGTGCGATAGCCTCGGCCGGCTATGCGTTCACCCGGCGGAATGCAGGTGGTGCGCAACTCGACAAAGCGCTTCACCAAAGCCAGCGACAGAAAGAAGAAGATCGAGAAGGCAAGCAGCCAGAACGAGACGCTAACGCCCGTCGCCGCCGCGCCCGCCAGGACGCGGACCGTGTAGAGGCCGGCAAGCGTCAGCACATCGACCAGAAGCATGCGCTTGAATGACAGCGAATAGGCCGTGGTGATGATCATGTAGCCGCCAAGAACGGCTAGAAATTCGAGCGGCAGCAGCAAACCGGTGCCGACACCAATGGCCAGCAGTACGGCAATCGCTGCTAGACCGAACGGGATCGACAGCACGCCGCTGGCAAATGGCCGGTTGCGTTTGGTCACGTGCTTGCGATCAAGCGCGAGGTCGAAGAAATCGTTGAGAATGTAGATCGCCGACGCCACCGCGCTGAATGAGATGAATGCCAGCAGGCACGCCCAGATCATGCCGGTGTTGAAATATTCGTGCGACAGGACCATCGGCACGGCG
>JBDSLV010000501.1:0-20801 GCA_039916205.1 Mesorhizobium sp.
ACCGCGAGCAGGCAGCGCATATCGAACCCAATCTTTTTGAGCTTCCTGGCTTCGCATTGCATGTCGCCGAAGAAGGCGTTGCCGAGCCGGTGGCGACGACGCGCGCGCTGCTGGCGGATGCCGAGCGCCACGGTGCGCGTATCATGGCCGCAACGGTCACCGCGCTGGTCGAGACCGATGGCAGGATCAGCGGCGTCGACACCTCGCATGGGTTGCTGTCAGCCGATGAGGTGGTTATCGCGGCCGGCGTCGGCTCGCCAGACATCGCGGCTACAGCCGGGCTCAAGCTGCCGATCGAGACGCCGCCCGGCCTGATCGTCCACTCACGCCCCTACAAGAAACTGCTCAACGGATTGGTGCTGGCCGAGCGGCTGCACATGCGCCAGACTGCCGAGGGCCGGATCATTGCCGGCGCGGATTTCGGCGGCGCCGATCCCGGCGACGATGCCGATACGACAGCCGGCGCACTGTTCTCGGCGATGAAAGCCATGCTGCGCGATGCCGACGGGCTGGAGCTGGACTTCCACACGGTCGGCTACCGGCCGACGCCGATCGACGGTTTTCCGATCATCGGCCGCGCCGAGGGCGCCGAAGGCCTTTACGTTGCGGTCATGCATTCGGGTATCACGCTGGCGCCAGCTGTCGGCCTGTTCGCCGCCAGGGAAATTCTCGATGGCGAGCGCGATCCGCTGCTCGAGCCCTATGGACTGGGGCGTTTCGCTCAATAGCCAGGCGGCCTGGCAAAGCCGCCGGCCAGCGGCGTCATTGCCTGGGCGATAGCGAGAAGCCGGGATTCGGACCAGCGCTTGCCGACAAGCTGCAAGCCGATCGGCAGGCCTTCGCTGTCCTGCCCGCATGGCATCGAAAGCGCGGGTTGGCCGCTGTAATTGAACACCGCGCCGTAGGCCGGCAGCATCCAGTAGCTCTCATCCTTGCCGTCGACCCTAATCGGCGTGCCAGGTTCGCAATGCGGGAAGGCATTGGTCATGGCAACCGGACACAGCAGCGCGTCATAGGTGTCGAAAAACCGGTCCCACGCGAGAATGGACGTGTCGCGGCGAGCCAGAGCCTCGAACCAACGGGAAACGGAGGTCGGCTGCTTGGGCGCCTCGGGCTGCGCTGCCTCCATCATCATGCCGATCAGCACACCGCCCTGCTCCAAGTCATCGTGCAGATCGAGTTTCGGCAGTTTGGCCTGTTCGACGACCGCACCTGCCTCCTGCAACTGCCGGGCAAGGTTTTCAACGGCGGCACTGATCTCGCCCGCCACCGGGAATCCCGGAATGGAAGCGGCGACAGCGATCCGCGACGTCTTGAGGTCCAGCTTCGGCATCTTCTCGACCGGCACCGCCGCCAGGTCGGTATCGCTGCCGTCTGGCCCGGCGATAATCCCGTAGACAAGTGCCAGATCCTCCACGTTGCGCGCCAGCGGACCGAGGCAGGACATCAGCCGCACGCCGCGCGCGGCACCGCCCGGATCAGGGAAGGCGCCGGCCAGCGATATCCGGTGTTCGGTCGGCTTGAGACCGTAGACGCCACAGAAGGCGGCGGGCAGTCGGATCGAATCCTGCATGTCGGTGCCAACCTCGAAAGGTGTCATGCCCGCGCACAATGCGGCCGCCGCGCCACCACTCGAGCCGCCCGGCGTGCGCTGGAGGTTCCATGGATTGCTGGTGCGGCCAAACAGCGGATTGCTGGACTGCCAGTCGCCCAACATGGTGGCGACATTGGTCTTGGCGAACAGCACACCGCCGGCGGCCTTCAGGCGCGCAACCACCGGACTGTCCTGCCTGGCGGCATAGTCGGCGAAAGGCGGGAAGCCGACGGTGGTCTTCATGCCCGCCGTCTCATGCATGTCCTTCAGCGTGAACGGCACGCCGTGAAGTGGGCCAAGCGCATCGCCGCGCGCCTGGGACGCGTCCGCCTTTTTCGCGCGATCGAGGGCTCCTTCACGGTCGAGGGAGATGACAGCGTTGATGGTGTCGTTATGCGCATCGACCAGGGCAAGGTGGACATCCAGTGCCTCCACTGCTGAAATCTTGCGCTTGGCAATTGCTGTCGCGATTTCGGCGACCGAGGAAAAGGCGATATCCATGATCGATACTCCGCAACTGCCGCGCATATCGATGGACATGGACAATTGCCACGCGGCTTCAAGCCAAGTTCACCATCTAAAGCGCGGCGGTGCTTGATCGAAATTGCGGCGGAGTCGATTGAGGCCTGCACTCCACGGCGCCCCCTCTGTCAGAGGGAGGCGCGAAGGAACGCGACGTTGCCGCAAGATTGGAAGAAGCTGAAGCGCTACCCAACCAGCGAGAGCTTGGCGGGCGTCGGCAAAAACGGGCGGATGGTCATCCCGGTCTTGGTCATGGTGACAAAGCTCGACGGCGGAATGGCTTGCCAGTCGCCGCCATCGCGGTCGAACGGCTCCGAGACGATGCAGCGGCCGCCGCCCTTGCGAAACACCGATGTGTAGAGCGTCGGCGCATGGTCGTCGGTGGCGTAGCGGACCGCATGGAGCGCCTGTCCGTCCGAAAAGGCGGCAGTGAGTTTCAAAGCGGGATCAAAGCCGGCGCGGCGCGAGGCGTCGAGTACACGGCTGGTGGCGCGGGACGCCGCGCCTTGCGGATCGATGGCCAGGCCCTCATCGATCATGAGGAGGAAAAACAGTTCGGAATCCGTGGTGCCTTCACGTTGGTCGAAGACGGCGTCGGAGAGCGAATTCTCCAGCACGCGGCGGATCTTTTCGAAGCCGCCGATCTGGCCATTGTGCATGAACGACCAGTTGCCTGAAATGAACGGGTGGCAGTTCATGCGGCTGGTGGCGCCGCCGGTCGATGCCCTGACATGGGCGAGGAACAAGCCGGATTTGATCTGCCGGCACAAGCTCTTCAGATTGGGATCGGACCATGCCGGCAGGATATCGCGATAGAGGCCGGGCTCAGGCCGGTCGCCGTACCAGGCAAGACCGAAGCCATCGCCATTGGTCGGCGACTTCGCTTCCTGGGCACAATGGCTCTGGGCGATCAGCGAATGACAGGGCGCCGTGACGATGTCTTCCAGAAAGACCGCTTCACCGAGATAGGCCGCCCACCGGCACATCGCTCTGTCGTCCCTTATGCACGATCCGGAAGAGCCGCGGGGCTCTGGGTCGTGTGTGTGCCTCTGTTATGCGTCCGCTCGTAGAGTTCGCGAACGATTCGGCTGGCGGTAGTTTCAAACAGAAATGGCAAGAAAGCGTGAACAAGCGCGGCGGACGCCGCCATCAGCAGCCGCGACGAGAACCAGGCGGCAAAGGCCATGTGACCGAAATAGGTCTCACCGACCTTAGCCGGGTGCGAGGTGAAAATCTTTGCGAGCCGTGCCGACATGCTGGGTCCCCTTCAACGCTTGAAGCTCCGATAGTGAGTATCCTGACACGCTTCGCCGGTTCATCGATCTCAAAATATCCTTGTGTTCAGCGCTTTGGTGGGACAAACATCCCACATGGCGCAAGATATCGATGAAATCGACCGAAGGTTGCTGACTGAATTGCAACGCGACGGCACGCTGTCGGTCGACCAGCTGTCGGAACGGGTGGCGCTGTCGCGCAATGCCTGCTGGCGGCGGGTCAAGCGGCTTGAGGAAGATGGCGTCATTACCGGCCGCGTGGCGCTGGTCGACCCGGAAAAGCTCGGGCTTGGCCTCTCGGTGTTCATCCTGATCCGCACGTCCAACCATGATCCGGACTGGTTGCAGAAGTTTCGGGCAGCGGTGACCGGCTTTCCCGAGATCACCGGCGTCTATCGCATGTCGGGCGATCTCGACTATGTGCTGCGCGCCCGCGTCGCCGATGTGAAAGCCTATGACCGGCTCTACCAGCGGCTGATCGCCAAGGTGCCGCTGTCGGATGTCTCGGCCTCCTTCGTCATGGAGGAAATCAAGGAGACGACGGTCGTCCCCATGGAACTTCGCTGACAGGCACGGCGCAAAAAAGAAAATCGTTGATAGCAATGCGGTCGAGTTGACCGAATCGACGTTCGCGCCGATAGGATCGATTTTATGCGCGCAGCCTTCCAAACTTCCTCCGTCATCGGTCCGACAGTCGGCTTCGTCAGATTGCCGCATGGAGACGGACTTCCCCTCCCCGCCTATGAAAGCACCGGTGCCGCCGGCATGGACCTGCGGGCAGCGGTGCCTGATGATCGGCCCCTGCTGATCCTGCCCGGCAAGCGGGCATTGGTTCCGACCGGCCTAATCCTGGAAATTCCCGAAGGCATGGAAGGCCAGGTGCGGCCACGCTCCGGCCTCGCCTTCAAGCATGGGCTCACCGTTCTCAACACGCCCGGCACCATCGACAGCGACTATCGCGGCGAGGTGAAGGTGCTGCTGGTCAATCTTGGCGACGAGGATTTCGCCGTGACACGCGGCATGCGGATAGCCCAGATCGTGTTCGCCCCGGTGACACAGGCGACCGTCGAGGAACGCACATTGGCCGGCAGCACCGCGCGCGGCTCCGGCGGCTTCGGATCGACCGGCACGGCCTGATGTCAGTGCCGAAACTGGTCATTTTCGACTGCGACGGGATCCTGGTCGACACAGAGAACCTTGCCAACAAGCGCCTTGCCGAATGGTTGAGTGCTGCCGGTTACCCAACAAGCTTCGAATATTGCCGCAAGCATTTTTCCGGCCGCAGCATGGTCTCGGTGCAGAAGGAAATCGAGGAAAAGACCGAAGTCAGGCTCGGCGCCGATTTCGTCGAGCGCTGGAATGCCGGCCTGCCGGACCTGTTTGCCCATGGCGTCGAAGCCATCCCCTTCGTCCGCGACTTCATCGAAGCCGTTCGGGCAGCCGGCATCCCCTATTGCGTCGCCACCTCGGCCAGAATCTCGAAGATGCACATCACGCTTGGCCAGACCGGGCTGCTGCCGCTGTTCGAACACGCCATGTTCAGCGCGACCATGGTGGGGCGCGGCAAGCCGTTTCCCGACCTGTTCCTGCATGCGGCGAAAACCATGGGTTTCGCACCTGCCGACTGTATCGTCATCGAGGACAGCGTTGCGGGCACGCAGGCGGGCGTTGCCGCCGGCATGCGGGTGTTTTCCTACCATGCCGATCCGCATTCCGACCGCGACGGCCTGCTAGAGGCCGGCGGGGTGCTGTTCGACGACATGCGCGATTTGGCCGGACTGGTGCCGATCCACTGATTCAGAGGGTCGGGCTGCGGCCTCGATACCGGCTGGACGCCTTGAACCGCTATGCTACTTTCCGCGCGCCCGACAGCCAAAGGCGCTTTGCAGATGAACCTCATCCATCGCTTCGTCCTAACTTGCCTGCTGTTGCCATTTCTGTGGACAGCAGCCGGCGCGCAAGCCGTCAGCTTTCCTGAACTCGATAGCGCTTTGCCTGGTCGCAAGGATGTCACCTATCTCGATCTCGCCAGGATGATCGTTCCCGACCTGGTGGAAAAAGACGGTTTTTATGTCGGTTCCGCGCCGATCAAGATGCGCGACATCGCCGCCACGGAAGACGGTACATTGCCGCCTGAGACGGTGAGCTTTCTCAACGCCGCCGTGGTGGCCATGAGGGCCGGCGGCCAGGACCGGCTGGCGATGCTGTTCGATCTCGGCCAAGGCAGCGACAGCGCCGAAGGCTTCGCCGCGCTGGCGCTCTATGATATTTCGGGCAAGCCGACCCTGCTCGACGTCACCAATGTCGCCGGCGACAAGTGGACCTCTTTCGTCGAACCGGGCAAGCTGCCGCTCAGCGCCGCCGACGACGCCCTGGTCACCATGAGCATGCATCTCAACTCCGAGCAGAACTATGTGAGCATGCCGCTGATCCTGGTTCGCAATGACAGGTTCGAGTTGATCGACCTGATCGGTACGTTCAACGAGAACCTGTGTGCCTACAAGCGCATGCAGGACGTGGGCTTCCAGACCATTGCCGACGGCCAGCCTTATGCGGCGATCAAGGTGACGGTGACCGATGCCACGGTACCAAACGACCAAAGCTGCGACGACGCGCCACCGAAAGCCGCCTCGCAGGCCATTTCCGTAACCTATCACTGGGAGGCAAAGACGTCCCACTACGTCGCGGATTCCGATGCGTTCGAAAAATTGGCAGTAGAGAACGCGAAACGCTTCTGAGCCAACCGCATTCGTTTGCCCGGCGCCGGCCAGCACGATAAAATCCGCTCCACCACTGCGCACATGATGGGGGAACTACCATGGACAAGGGCAAGATTTTTCGCGACCTGCATGCCTCGACCTTCGTCATGCCCAATCCCTGGGACATTGGCACGGCGAAGCTGCTGGCCTCCTTCGGCTTCACGGCTCTGGCGACGACCAGCGCCGGCTTCGCCTTTTCGCGCGGCCTGCCCGATGGCGCGGTGACCTTCGAGGCGATGATCCACCATTGCCGCGAATTGACGGCGGCGACCAGCCTGCCGGTCTCGGCCGATCTCGAACGCGGCAAGGGCGACAGCGCCGCAAGTGCGGCCGAGACCATTTTCGCGGCCGAAGCAGCAGGCCTTGCCGGCTGTTCGATCGAGGATCACACCGGCGACCCGGACAAGCCGATCTATGATTTTTCGCATGCGGTCGAGCGGGTGGCCGCGGCGGTCGAGGCGGCGCGGGCGCTGAAGCGCGATTTCGTCTTCACCGCGCGGGCCGAGAATTTTCTCTGGGGCAAGTCCGACCTCGACGACACGATCAAGCGGCTGCAGGCTTTCGAAAAGGCCGGCGCCGACGTGCTCTATGCGCCTGGCATCAGCGATGTCGAAATGGTGCGCACCATCTGTTCGGCGGTCAGCAAGCCGGTCAATGTCATGGCAAGGCCCGGCTTCACCATCGCCGATCTGGCCATGGCCGGGGTCAAGCGCATCTCGCTCGGACCCTGGCTGACCAATTTCGCCTACGGCATGCTGGAAACGGCGGCGCGCGAAATCCAGCAAGACGGCACGTTCGGCTTCACCCGCGCCGCGATGCCTTTCGGCAAGCTGCAGGCGCTGTTCGGCAAATCCTCAGGATAGAAGGGGCCAGTCGCATGACGCTGACCGTCGTCGACATGCACACCGGTGGCGAGCCGTTGAGGATCGTCACCAGCGGCTACCCGGACATTCCCAAGGGGACCATCCTGGAAAAGCGCGCCTATGTGCGCGACCATCTCGACCACTTGCGAAAAATCCTGATGTTCGAGCCTCGCGGCCATTACGACATGTATGGCGCGCTGCTGGTGGAGCCCGACCTGCCAGGCGCCGACCTTGCCGTGCTGTTCATGCACAATGAGGGCTATTCGACCATGTGCGGCCACGCCATCGTCGCGCTCGGCCGCTATGCCGTGGACGAGGGGCTGGTGGCAAAGCGGGAGCCAATCACCATCGTCAACATAGAGGCGCCCTGCGGACTGGTGGTTGCCTCGGTAGAGGTCCGGGATGGCAAGGCAGGAGCCGTGTCGTTCGAGAGCGTGCCGGCGTTCCTGTTTGCCCGCGACCGGACAATCGAACTGGCTGGCTATGGCAAGATCGGCTTCGACGTCGCCTATGGCGGCGCCTTCTACGCGCTGGCCGATTGCCATCAATTCGGGCTGGAATTCGGTCGCGACCGCGTGCGTGATTTCGTCGATGCGGCAACAGTGCTAACCGACAGGCTCAAGGCCGAATTGCCGCTGTCGCATCCCGATCAAGCCGACCTTGCCTTTCTCTATGGCACGATCCTGACGGATGGCCGCGACGCGTTTTCCGGCGAGGTGACGAAAAACATCTGCGTCTTCGCCGAAGCCGAAGTCGACCGATCGCCGACCGGCTCCGGTGTCACCGCGCGGCTGGCGGCGATGTTTGCCAAAGGCGAGATCGCGGCCGGCCAGACAAGGACATTCGAGAGCATCGCCGGCTCACGCTTTTCCGGCGCGGTGGCGGCAACGGCGAAAGCCGGCTCGCATGATGCGATCATCGCCCGCGTCGGCGGCCGCGCCTATTATTCCGGCCGGTCCGAATTCATCGTCGAGCCCGACGACGAACTTGGCCGGGGGTTTCTCCTGCGCTGAACGCTATCAGGCTTTTTCCCGCGCCGAGATCGCCTTGTGCAGATGCACCATCATGGCGGCGGCGAACAGCGGCGTGAGAAGGTTGAGCAGCGGCACGGCCAGGCAGGCAGCGATCAGCAACCCGGCGAGAAACACAGTGCCGGCATATTTCCTGCGCAGAGCCCTGGCCTCGTCCTCGGAGCGAAAGCGCATGGCCGCGAATTCAAAGAACTCGCGTCCAAGCAAGTAGCCGTTGACGAGGAAGAAGGCGGCAATGTTGATGCCCGGCACCAGCAGGAGCAGCAGCGCGACGATGTTGCCGACGATGACAATGCCGAGGAACCGGATCGACAGCACCAGCGAACGCAGTGCCGGTATCGCATGCCCCGGCTGATCCCCGGGATAGTCTGTACGCTCGACCACCTCGGCGATATCGTCAAGGAACAGGCCGGCGACAACCGCCGTCACCGGCGCGATGAGCAGCGCCATGCCAAAGGCAAGGCCAATGGCGGCGATAATGCCGCCCAGCCATCCGGCCCAGGATGGCAGGCCGGGCAAGAAACCGTGGAGCCATGGCCAAGCCGCCCATTCGACAAGGCTTGCCAGGCCGAACCACAGCGCCACCAACGCCAGCACGGTCAAGCCCAGTGTCTTGATGAAGACAGCGCGAAATGGCGGCGAGAGCAGCTCGAGGGCAGCGGCACGGGCGGCATTGAAGATCACGGTGGTCAAATCCCAGGTGAGCGAGCCGCCGTGAGGCGGACGTTCCCGAGATAGGCAGCGCAAGCCCCGAGCACAAGCGCGTCCAGTTTACCGGGCAAGCGCCGGTTTGCGAACCGGGATGGTCATGGCGGCGACGCCTGCCACGACAAACGCCATTCCGACCCAGGCTGTCGGCCCCAGGCTTTCGCCGAGGAAGATGGCGCCGATGCCGACGCCGATCGGCACGCGCAGATAGGCCTGCGATGTCGTGCCGACCGAACCCAGGGTCTGGATCAAACGGAAATAGATGACGAAGGCCAGCGCGGTCGAGAAGATCGACAGGCCGAACAAGGCCATGATCGACGCCGTCGATGGCGAGAGCGTCCATGGCCGGTCGACCACGAGGCTGAGCGGCACCAGTATGACGGCGCCGCAAAGCATCGAGCCGGCGGCGGGCAGCATCGGATCGAGGCCCTTGAAGCCGCGCCCGAAAATGGCGGCGCCGGCATAGGAGACTGTTGCGATGACAATCGCCAGTTGCGCCCACACTTCATGGCCAAGCCCGCCCAGCGCCTCGGTACCGATGACAAGGCAAATGCCGATGATGCCGGCGCTGACGCCAACCAGCTTGCGCGCCGTCACCGGCTCGTGGCGGGTGATGAGCGCCGTCAGCAGGAAGGTGAAGATCGGCGAGGTGGAATTGAGGATGGTGGCGAGACCGGCGTCGACCGAACGCTCGGCGGCGGCAATCAAGGTGAACGGTATCACGCTGTTGAGGCAGGCCTGGAAGGCGAAGCGGCGCCAGCTGGCCGCATCGCGCGGCATGGCAAGCCCGCGCCAGCGGATGATGGCAAACAGAATGCCACCGGCAATCAAGGTTCGGGCGGCAATGAACGTCACCGGCGGGATCGTCTCAACGCCGATCTTGATGAAGGTGTAGGACGCGCCCCAGAGCACCGCCAGCACGCCCAGCAGCATCAGGTCGATCGTCGTTTCGCTTCTTGCAGGCATTGTCTGCTCGCGCCGTTGGGAGTGATGGGACAGGTGGCACTTCTACCCCGAAGCGGAGAGGGGATGCTTCGATCGCGATCTAATGGTAGCCGTGCATCGGCCGGCGGGCATGGTCCAGTTGCGCCTGACGGCTGCAGCAGAGCCCGAATTGGATGCTGACGCAACGCGAACTAGCGCCGATTTTCGGGGTAGGCAAAGCCCGCGCGAGCCGCTAGACCCGCGCCCGGCCGGCATGGCAAGAAGCTGGCTCTCTATTTGCACGCAATTCCGGACGGAAAACCGCTACACACTTTTCCTGGAATTGCTTTGAGTTTTTGGCGGAGACATTGATGCCGGATTATGACGTGCTTTGCATCGGCAATGCCATTGTCGACATCATCGCCCAATGCGACGAGGAATTCCTCGAGACCAACGGCATCATCAAAGGGGCGATGAATCTCATCGATACCGAGCGCGCCGAGCTGCTCTACAGCCGCATGGGCCCTGCGATCGAGGCCTCCGGCGGCAGCGCCGGCAACACGGCGGCCGGCGTCGCCAGTTTCGGTGGCCGCGCCGCCTTCTTCGGCAAGGTTTCCAACGACGCGCTTGGTGAAATCTACGCCCATGACATTCACGCGCAGGGCGTCGCCTTCGACACCAAACCGCTGACCGGCGAGCCGCCAACCGCGCGCTCGATGATCTTCGTGACGCCCGACGGCGAGCGCTCGATGAACACCTATCTCGGCGCCTGCGTCGAACTCGGGCCGGAGGATGTCGAGGCCGACAAGGCCTCGAGCGCCAAGGTCACTTATTTCGAGGGCTATCTCTGGGACCCGCCACGGGCCAAGGAAGCGATCCGCCAGACGGCGAAGCTGGCGCACGCCGCCGGCCGTGAAGTGTCCATGACACTGTCGGACTCGTTCTGCGTCGGACGCTACCGCGACGAGTTCCTCGACCTGATGCGCTCGGGCACCGTCGACATCGTCTTCGCCAACAGCCACGAGATCAAGTCGCTCTACCAGACGACATCGTTCGACGAGGCGGTGGCCCAGATCCGCAAGGACTGCAAGATCGCCGCCGTAACCCGTTCGGAGAAAGGCTCGGTCATCGTGCGCGGCGACGAGACCGTGGTCATCAAGGCGACAACGATCCGGGAACTGGTCGACACGACCGGCGCCGGCGACCTTTATCCCGCCGGCTTCCTGCACGGCTACACGCAAGGCCGCGACCTGCAGACCTGCGGCGATCTTGGCTCACTGGCGGCCGGACTGGTGATCCAGCAGCTCGGCCCAAGGCCACGGCAGAACCTGCGCCGCGAGGCTGAGCAGGCGGGGCTGCTGTAGGGGCAGACCTTGCCTTCTCCCCTTGTGGGAGAAGGTGTCGCCGAAGGCGACGGATGATAGGTGTTCGAGAAAACACCAACGTCTCGTCCCTTCCAGCACCCCTCATCCGTCTCGACGCTGCGCGCCGATCCACCTTCTCCCACAAGGGGAGAAGGAAACACCGTCGCGCGACTGTCACACATCGCACCTACACCGCAACCGAGGCGTTCCGCGACTGACATTTCGGGGCGCCCACAGTCATTCGGGGTGTTAAAAATGCAAGACAGCAAGCTGTCCGGCAGCCGCATATGTTGCCGCTGCGATTTCCGTTTTCCGCTTTAGATATTCAGCAATCGGCCGCGGCTGAGGGAGCAGTGCGCGGCCAGAAGACAGACGCATGAACAGATTTCCAATCCAGGGTATGAGACAGGACGACTTCGCCGAAATGGTCGCCGAGGAAGTCGAACGTGCGCTCGCGCAATATGACGAAGCCATCAACAAGCCCACCATGGTTTCGGTCGGCAAGATCGCCGGCGGCATAGCGTCCGCCGTCACCCTGCTTTCGCCCAAACACCAGCGCGCCATCGACAGCATCCATGCCGACCTGCCCGGCCTGGCCTCGAAATTCGTTCGTGCGCTGGCGGCCGAGGCCGCGCGCCGCAGCGAGGCCGGCACCAGCGACGCTGTAATCCTGCCGGTGATCTTGCCGGCAGCCGTCGAGGGGTCGTCAAACCCAAGCAACAAGGCCGACGATCTCGAATCGATGCTGATCGAGGATTGGGCGGGGCGCGTCGCCGGATCGACCTATCTGGAAGAAAACCTGCGCATCGCGCGCTCGACATTGCACCGCTGGCAAAGGCGCAACGAGGTCATTGCCTTGCGCAAGGGCGGCCGCAAGCACGTCTTTCCGCTGGCACAGTTCGTCGATGGCAGGCCGGTCGCCGGCATACGCGACGTGCTGTCGCTGATCATCAATCCGAGGCTGGCCTGGCTCTGGCTGACACGGCCCGCCGCTCACCTCGACGGCCGCGTGCCCATCGACCTGCTGCGGCAAGATCAAATCCAGGATGTCGTCGAGGCCGCGCGGATGTTCGCGCCGGGCTGAACCCGGCGCGATAGTCGAGAGACTAGCCTTTCCGTTCGGCGAGCAGGCCAAGATAGTGCTGCAGCACCGCCGCGCCGGCGATCGAGGTGACATCGGCATGGTCGTAGGCGGGCGCCACTTCGACGACATCGGCGCCGACGATATCCAGTGAGCCGAGGCGGCGCAGGATCATCAGCGCTTCGCGCGACGACAGCCCGCCGGAGACAGGCGTGCCAGTGCCGGGCGCATAGGCCGGGTCGAGGCAGTCGATGTCGAAGGTCAGATAGGTCTTGGCATCGCCGACGCGGGCCTTGATGCGCTCGACGACACCGGCGACGCCGAGTTCAGCGACGTCTTCACCGTAGAGGATTTCGAGGCCGCATGTGTCCGGCGCATGGGTCCGGATGCCGACCTGGATCGAACGGTCCGGCCGGACGATGCCTTCTCGCACGGCGCGGGCGACAAACGAGCCATGATCTATGCGCCTGTCTTCGTCGAACCAGGTGTCCTGATGCGCATCGAACTGAACCAGCGCCATCGGGCCATGTTTTTTGGCGTGCGCCCGCAGCAGCGGCCATGTCACATAATGATCGCCGCCGATGGAGAGCAGCGTGACGCCGGCATCGACGACCTCGCCCGCCTGCTTTTCGATCTGCCCCGGCGCTTCGTCGTGACGGCCGAAGTCGAGCCCGCAGTCGCCATAGTCGATCACCGCGAGCTTTTCGAACGGATCGGCGCGGAACGGGTACTGCGGATCGCCTTCAAGGATGGCGGACGCGCGCCGCACGCCCTGCGGCCCGAAACGGGCGCCCGGGCGGTTGGAGACGGCGGCGTCGAAGGGGATGCCCCAGATGGCGACATCGACGCCGGCCAGATTGCGGCTCAGCCGGCGGCGCATGAAGGACAGGACACCGCTGTAGACCGGCTCATGCGAGCCGCCATGGATGTTGTTGCCGAAGACGGCATCGTCGGTTTCACGGATACGCGGCAGAGGTTGCAACATTTTACTGAGGTCCATTTCAGAGGTAGGGTTGGTCAGGGATAGGGTTGGTCAGTTGGTGCCCGTGACGAAACTCGTCCACAGGCGGGTCACCATGCGCAGCGATTTCGCGTCGCGGGGCTGCGCGGCGAAAAGGTGCTTCAGGGTCTCTTTCGAGAAGTAGATGTTCGGGTTGTCGCGCACGATTTCGTCGACCATCGGCGTCGCCGCCTCGATGGCGTTGGGATAGAGCGTGGCGTTGGTGAACCGTGTGCTGGCCTGCGGCGACAGCAGGAAATTCATCAGCGCATGGGCGTTGTCGGGATGCGGCGCATCGACCGGGATGGTCATGACGTCGAAGAATATCTCGGTGCCTTCCCTTGGCACGGCGTAGCGCACCTCGATACCGTTCTTGGCGTCCGCCGCCCTGGCATTGGCGCCGATCGCATCACCGCTCCAGCCAAGCGCCAGACAAAGGTCGCCCGCCGCCAGCTCATTCATGATCGAGCCCGACTTGAAGTGCCTTATGGTGGGCTTGATGGCGGCCAACAACGCGCCGGCCTTGCGCAGTTCGGCCTCGTCGGTCGAGAACGGATTGAAGCCGAGATAGTTCAGCGCCACCGACATCACGCCTTCCGGCGAATCGACCATGGCGATGCCGCAATCCTGGAATTTCGCGGCGATTTCCGGTTTGAAGATCATGTCGAGACTGTCGACCGGGGCATCCTTCATCCGCTCGGTGATCTTGGCTGGATTGTACATGATGCCGGTGGTGCCATAGGCATAGGGAACCGCGTAGGCAGCGCCGGGGTCCTGCCGGGCGAGGAAGGCCATGATGTCCGGGTTCAAGCCGCCGGCATTGGGAAGCTTGGTCTTGTCGAGCTTCTGGATGGCGCCGGCCTTGGCGTATTGCCCGACCAGCGAAGCACCAGGCATGATGATGTCGTAGCCCGAGCCCCCGGTCAGCGCCTTGGTCGTCAGCATGTCGACGGAATCGAACGTGTCGTAAACGACCTTGATGCCGGTCTGTTTTTCGAATTCCGCGATCGTGTCGGCCGGCACGTAATCGTACCAGAACAGAATGTTGACGGTCTTGTCCTCGGTGGCGTAAGCCGCGCTGCAAAGCGGGGACACCGAGAGGCAAAGCATCGAAGCGGCAAGCAGGGCAAGACGGCGCATGGGGCGGCTTTCCAGCAGAGGGCGACGACTGAAAACTGCCTGACACGGCATGAGCCGACAAACGGCTTTTTCACTCGACTGAGTTGACAAAAACTCACCTCATCCTTCTCATGGCGGCATGCAGCTTCCTTCACTCAACGCGATCAGGGCTTTCGAGGCGGCGGCACGGCTGCGCAGCTTCAAGGAGGCGGCGGATGAGCTCAACCTGACACCCTCAGCGGTAAGCCGGCACATCCGCACGCTGGAACAGGCGCTGGGCATCGAGCTGTTCGAGCGTGGCTTCCGGCAGGTCACCTTGACGCCCAAGGCGACGCATTATGCCCGCCGGCTTTCCTCGGCGTTCCGGGAGATCGAAAGTGCTACCGAGGAGACCGGAACGCACGCAAGCGGCCGCCGGGCAAAGCGTGCGTCGCTATCGATCAACGCCACCTTCATGAATCTGTGGCTCGCCGACCGCCTGCCGCGCTTTCGCGACCTGCATCCCGACTGCGAACTCGACGTGTCGATCCATGACGATGAGAGCCGGGGCGGCAATCCGAGCGCCGACCTGCGGGTGCTGTTCACGGTCGGGACCGGCGATGCCTCGCTCGTGCCGATCGTCTCGCTGGTGATCTTTCCGGTCTGTTCGCCGGCCCTGCTCAAGGGCGCCAACGCACCAAGGCAACTCGCCGATCTCATGAGATGCCGGCTACTACACGAGAACTCCACCGTGTGGTGGGAGGAATGGTTCGAGAAAGAAGGCCTGACCGGAGCCGACGCCAAGCCCGGCCCGATCTTCCACGACCCGACGCTGGCCATCCGCGAAGCCGTCAATGGCGGCGGCGTGGCGCTGGCCGACAACATCATGGTCGAGGATCTTTTGGCCAACGGCCAGTTGGTGGCGCCATTCGCGGTTCGGCACACCATCCCGCAGAGCTACTATTTGCAGCAGCGGCCAGGCAACCGAAACGCCGCCAATATCAGGCTGTTTCGGGAATGGCTACTTGCGGAGATTGGCAAGCACAGGCAGGTGATGGGGTTGGGGTGAGGGCGCTTTTTCGCGCGCGCCCTTGATAGCGCTAGGCAGTCTTGCGCGTTGAGTGGCAAGGCTCAGGCGAGGGCTGTTGCAGCGTCATTTCCCTGGGCGGTGACCAGCCGGTTGCGGCCACTCTTTTTCCCGATGTACATCAGCCGGTCGGCGAGTGCGATCAGAGCTTCAGAATCAGCGGCTTCGGCCGGATACATGGCCACGCCAACGGTGCAGCCTACCTGGATGGCGCCGTTCGGCGTCGGAACCTTGATCCGCAACCTTTCCAGGACACGTTCGGCAACGCGCACGGCCTTCTGCTGCGCCAGGTCGGTGCCTGCCGAGAACAGGAAGGCAAACTCGTCCCCGCCAAGCCGGGCGACGAAATCGGCGCTGCGCAAGATCGAGCGAAGCTGGCTCGACACGCGCTGCAGCAGCGCATCGCCGGCTTCGTGGCCGAGCGTGTCGTTGACCTCCTTGAACCGGTCGAGATCGATGAACAGAAGGCCGGCGGCCTGGCCGCTGCTGCCGCATCGGTCGATCACCGACTTGAGCTCGTTGTGAAAAGCGCGGCGGTTCGGCAGGTCGGTCAATGCGTCGTGGTTGGCCGAGTGGTCGCTCTGCTGCTTGGCCAGTTCGATCTCCTGCTTTTGCGCGGAGAGTCCCTCGTTGGCGGCCTTGAGTTCAAGCAGCAGCTCGGCATTGAGGTCCTCGACGATCTTGCGATCGCTGATATCGACAACGAAGCCCTCGAGGAATTCGAGCTCGCCGGCATCGTCCCAGACCCCGCCACCGATCTCGCGAACCCAGAGTGGTTCGCCAACCCGCGGCACGACGCGGTAGTCGACGTTCCAGTTGCAGCGCGCCGCGAGCGCGGCGTCGACAGCGGCGTAGACGGCGGCAAGATCATCCGGGTGGATGGCCGAGACATAGTCGCGCACTGCGTTGTGAATGAAATCGCTGGGCCGATAGCCGCTGACGGTGAAAATTCCGTCGCTGATATACAGCATGGTGTAGGACGCATCGTTGCGGCAACGGTAGAGGTAACCGTCCATACGGCCGGTGATGCTGAGCAGCGCATCCAGGCGCTCGTCGTGGTAGTGGCCAACCACGGATGCAGAAACAATATCTTGCTTCATGGCCGCACCCCCATTTGGCGGTCTGAGCGGGCCGTGGATGCCTCAGCGGCAAGCCGG
The DNA here is from genome assembly GCA_039916205.1 of Mesorhizobium sp. Classification (GTDB taxonomy): domain Bacteria; phylum Pseudomonadota; class Alphaproteobacteria; order Rhizobiales; family Rhizobiaceae; genus Mesorhizobium. Next base: position 16,463 of record JBDSLV010000501.1, read on the forward strand.
CAATAGCTTCCCTATATCAGCTGAATCTTATCAATCTCTTATGGAGGCCCGACAGGATTTTGGGCCTTGCCTCCCTAGAAAAGCCAAACCGTTGGCTTTTCTCCAGTTGCGCGGACCGTTCCTCAAGTCCCCGCCGTGTAAGCCGCGATCGCTGCCATGTTGACGATGTCTGAGTCTTTCGCGTTGAGCGAGACGATCTGGACCGGCTTGTTCAGGCCGACCAGGAGCGGGCCGATGACGGTGGAACCGCCGAGTTCCTGCAGCATCTTGGTTGAGATCGAGGCCGAGTGGAACGCCGGCATGATCAGCACGTTGGCCGGGCCGGTCAGCCTGATGAACGGGTATTGCGCCATGGCGCGGGCGTTGAGCGCGACGTCGGCGGCCATTTCGCCGTCATACTCAAAATCCACGCGCCGCTTGTCGAGGATGCGCACGGCTTCCTGAACCCGCTCGGAGCGTTCGCCTTGCGGATGGCCGAAGGTGGAATAGGCGAGCATGGCAAGCCTTGGCTCGTAGCCCATGCGCCGCGCGAAGCCGGCGGCTTCCTCGGCAATGTCGGCGATCTGCTCGGCATTGGGCATGTCATGAACCGCGGTGTCGGCGACGAGCACGGTTTTGCCGCGCGCCAGCACGATCGACACGCCGATGACGCGGTGGCCGGGCTTGGCGTCGATGACGCGGCGGATGTCGTCGAGCGCGGTGGAGTAGTTGCGGGTGACGCCAGTGACGATGCCGTCAGCATCACCCAGCGCCACCATGCAGGCGGCGAAATGGTTGCGGTCGTTGTTGATCAGGCGCTGGCAGTCGCGGAACAGGAAGCCTTTGCGCTGCATGCGCTCGTAGAGATAGTCGGTGTAGATGCCGTTGCGGCGCGACAGGCGGGCATTGATGATCTCGATGCCTTGCTTGTTGAGGTCGATGCCGGCGTGCTTGGCGTTTTCCTTGATGATGTCGTCGCGGCCAAGCAGGATGGCGGTGCCGAGGCGCTGGTTCACATAGGAGACGGCTGCGCGCATGACCTGCTCTTCCTCGCCCTCGGCGAAGACGATGCGCTTGGGCTGGCGGCGCACCCGGTCATAGATGCGCTGCAAGGTCGAGGCGATCGGGTCGCGGCGAGCGGACAGTTCCTGCGCGTAGCGGTCAAGGTCGAGGATCGGCTTGCGGGCGACGCCGCTCTCCATCGCCGCCTTGGCCACCGCCAGCGGGATGGCCGAGATCAGGCGCGGGTCGAACGGCACCGGGATGATGTAGTTGGGGCCGAATTTCGGTCGGTTGCCCTGATAGGCGGCGGCGACATCGTCGGGCACGTCCTGGCGGGCAAGGGCTGCCAGCGCGCGGGCGGCGGCGATCTTCATGTCGTCGTTGATGGTGGTGGCGCGCACATCCAGCGCGCCGCGGAAAATATAGGGGAAGCCGAGCACGTTGTTGACCTGATTGGGGTAATCAGACCGGCCCGTGGCCATGATGGCGTCGGTGCGGATTTCGGCCACTTCCTCCGGCGTGATTTCCGGATCAGGATTGGCCATGGCGAAGATGATCGGGTTCTTGGCCATCGACTGCACCATGGCCGTGGTCAAGGCGCCCTTGGCCGACAGGCCGAGGAAGACATCGGCGCCATCCAGCGCTTCGGCCAGCGAGCGCGTGTCGGTCTTGACCGCATGCGCCGACTTCCACTGGTTCATGCCTTCGGTGCGGCCCTGGTAGACCACCCCCTTGGTGTCGCAGAGAATGATGTTCTCAGGGGCAAAGCCCATCGCCTTCATCAGTTCGATGCAAGCGATGCCGGCGGCACCGGCGCCGTTGCAGACCATTTTCGTGGTCTTCATGTCGCGGCCGGTGATTTCCAGCGCGTTGATCAGGCCGGCGGCCGAGATGATGGCGGTGCCGTGCTGGTCGTCATGAAAGACCGGGATGTCCATCAATTCGCGCAGCCGCTGCTCGATGATGAAGCATTCCGGCGCCTTGATATCCTCGAGATTGATGCCGCCGAAGGAGGGCCCGAGGAAACGCACGCAGTTGATGAACTCGTCGGCGTCCTCGGTGTCGACCTCGAGATCGATGGAATCGACATCGGCGAAGCGCTTGAACAGCACCGCCTTGCCTTCCATCACCGGCTTGGAAGCCAGCGCGCCGAGATTGCCGAGCCCAAGGATGGCCGTGCCGTTGGAAATGACTGCGACCATGTTTCCGCGCGTCGTATAGTCGAAGGCACGCGACGGGTCTTCGGCAATGGCCAGGACCGGCACCGCGACGCCAGGCGAATAGGCGAGGCTGAGGTCGCGCTGCGTCGCCATCGGCTTGGTGGCGACAACCTCCAGCTTGCCCGGGCGGCCCATGGCATGGAATTCGAGCGCTTCCTGCGCACTGACGGACGGACCGTTGTTTTCGGTTTTCCTGGCCATGATGCTTTTGATTTCCTCACCGGTGCGGCACCTCCTTGAAGCGGGTGCCTTGTCTGCTGCGAATTAAGACTACGCGCCGCCGCGTGTAAACCACCGAGCGTCCGAGAAAGCCGGTTCGTGTGCCTGCCGCGTCGATCAGTCCCGGCCAGACGAAGCCAGCGCCTTGATCTTGCGCGCGTGGTCGCGCACTGGGCCCCAGTTCATCAGCATGTTCGTGCCAGGAAATGGCCATTGCGACAGCGGCGGCTGGGTGCCGCCCTTGCGCTTCAACAGCGCCGACAGGAAGGCCATCAGTTCCAGCCGCTGCGCCTGCACCTTTTCCAGCGTGCGGCCGCGAATTTCCTCACGCGGAATGTTCCTGTCCCGCAATGTCTCGACCGCACGCCGGATGGCCGCCGGCTCCGGATCGGCTATGATGCAATAGTCAGGATCGAAATAGACATCGCGGCCGCCGAGGCTGGGCGTGCTGACGATCGGCAGGCCTGCCATCAGATACTCCATCGAGGAATACATCGCGCCCTCTACCGCCGACAGGCAGAGCCCGACAGCTGCCTGGTTGTAGACGCGGTTGACCTCTTGCGGCGACAGCCGGCCAGTCACGTCATCGACAACCGGGTTGGCGATGCGATGGCGCGGCGACTGCGCCTGCAAACGTCTGACGAAAGCGCGGGCGCCCGCCGGCGGCAGTTCGCCAATGGAATAGACGATGTGAACCAGGCTCTCTATGTCGAAGGCAAGGTGGTGCCGCTTGGTATCGGATATGCGGCCATTGTAGACGGCGTCGAATTCGACGGGAACATCCGGCAGCGGCCGAAAAACATCCTCTGATATCATCAGGTTGTGGTTGGAAAAAATGGCGTTGCCGCCGACGGCTGCGATCAGGCGGCGCTCTTCCTCGGTGTTGCACAGGAAGATGGCTTCGTGGCGCGGAAAATGCCTGGCATACCAGGCGAGATCACGGCCCATCTGGGCCACGACAGCCGGCCTCTCCATTGTCCAGCTCGGCATCAGCAGGAAAGTGACCTGGTGCGATGCCAGGCGTCGGCCGAGGGCGACGAATGGGTAAAGCGGGCGCGGACCGCCGACGGGCATGTAAAGAACTAGCGGATCGCGGCTGAATACATAGACGGAAACGTCAATGCCGCCGTCGAGATCCGACAGCGGGCCATTGGTCGGAAGGATGAAAGGAAACCGCTTGCGCGCCGAAATCCTCAGTTTGTTGCTGTTTCGATCGATGCGGCGCGCGGCTCTGAGCAACAGTCGCTGTAACGGCGAGCCGATCGGACCGACCAGCTCTTCGAATGATTCGCGCTTGTCCTTGTCCATGAACCGCCATCCCGCCGCTGACCCAGGACAATCATTATGCCGGGCACCAGATCGACGCAACATGACGCCCGGCGCTAGGCCTTGCGGCCAGGCACGCGAGAGGACGCACTATGCTGTGGTCTTCCCCTGTTTTCAGAGCAGCCGGCATTAAACCGCGCCGTCACATCTGCTAGCGTGACGGCATGAACATGCACATTTCGAACGAGCCGGACGCTCCCAAGGCGATGACGCCGACGCAACCCGTGGCCAGCGCCGTCACGCCGATGATGGAACAGTTCATCGAGATTAAGGCGGCGAACCCGGATTCGCTGCTGTTCTACCGCATGGGCGATTTCTACGAATTGTTCTTCGACGATGCCGAGAAGGCGAGCCGGGCGCTGGGCATCGTTTTGACCAAGCGCGGCAAGCACCAGGGCCACGACATTCCGATGTGCGGCGTGCCGGTGCATGCGGCCGACGATTATCTGCAGAAACTGATCGGCCAAGGGTTCCGCGTCGCCGTCTGCGAGCAGATCGAGGATCCAGCCGAAGCCAGGAAGCGCGGCTCGAAATCGGTGGTGCGCCGCGACGTGGTGCGGCTGGTGACGCCCGGCACCATCACCGAGGACAAG
>JBDSLV010000502.1:0-6552 GCA_039916205.1 Mesorhizobium sp.
TCATAGGCGACCGGATGATTGGTCATCAGGAACGGCACTTCATGCGTGATCAGCCCCATGCCGTGGGCGAAGAAATCGGTGTAGGGCACAACCTTCGATGCCTTCAGCACGCCCTCCGCATAGGAGATCATGTCGCCGCCCAGCGTGCCGGCCTTGACCTTGGAGAAGGCCGCCTGCTGCACCGCCTCGACCTCGGCCAGCAGATCCTCGAGTTCGGCATCGGGTTCGCCCAGAATACCCATGCGGCAGAGGTCGCCGATGTAGCCGTGATAATTGCCGCCGGAATCGATCGATAGCACCTCGCCCTTTTTCCACGCCTGTGGCGAGGCCGCGCGGTTGTGGCTGGAACCCAGCGTCAGCAGGCAATATTCGAAATGGATGCCGCGATTGGTTTCCTCCCGCCGCAGCTGCTCGATGATCTCGCTCTTGGTCGAGCCTTCGCCTGCCGCGCCGATCGTCGCCAGCATCGAGTCCGTGATCAGCTCCGAAGCGACGCGCAGCTTCTCCAGTTCCGCGTCGGTCTTGATGGCGCGCATGCGCTCCAGCATGGCAGTCGCGTCGATCAGCTTGGCGTCTGGCAGCGCGTGGCGGATCAGCGCATAGGCATCGGACGGCAGAAAGCCGGGTTCGATGCCGATGCGGGCGTTGCCCTTGCCGATCTTCCTGAGGTGCTCGACCGCGAGGTTGGCGGCGTCAAGCGTGCCCCAGCAGGCGGCATGCAGGGTCGGTGTCCAGAACGGGTTGTTCTGGTGTTCCGCGCCTTCCATGCGGTTGCCGATATAGGCCGCGTGATCCGGACCACCTTTCTCGTAGAGGACGATGGGCAGGTAGCGGCTATGGCCGATGGCATCCATGGCGGCGAAGAAGATGAACTTGTAGCCGCCGAGCAGATATTGCGTGTTGTGCTTCGACGTCGCCAGCAGCACATCAATGCCGGCTTCCTCCATCAACCGGTCGACCCTGGCCTGATCGAAGGGAATATTGCCGACCGCGCTTTTGCCTGGGGCTATGTTCATCGTCTCTCTCCCTGAATTACCGCTGATCGGCCCCACGCCGCCCGCATCCTGTTACTGATCTCTAGGTTGTGAGCCAAATCTGCATCAGATTGGCCCATCTGGTCCAGCCAGAAATAGAGAAAACACGGAAGCCTCGATCAAATCCCAACAATTTTATGTTCCGTCGTCAAATCTGGTCCTACCAGATAGGGTGCGTCGGTCTCTACCTTTCCAAACTGGTCCAGTGGATGAAAATTTCAAAGCCACGCCACGATGCGCCAATTCCGTCTCTGGCGAAACCCTCAACAACGGCCATAATCAAGGCGGCATGGATGCGTCTGCCGTGGACGCCCATCATGGTATGCCGCCCGGGGCGGCCGTTAGAGGGGGATTTGAGTATGTCGGATTTCAAAATTTCGCGCCGCACGGTGCTGACGGGTTCAGCCATGCTGCTGGCCTCTACCGCCATGCCGGCCATCGGCTGGGCACAGACGCCCAAGAAGGGAGGCCGGCTGGTGCTGGCCGCCGATTCCGAGCCGCGCAATCTCAACCCGGCGATCGTCGCCTCAAACGGCGTGTTCGTCATTTCCAGCAAGATCGTCGAAACGCTGGCAGAGGCGTCGTTCACCGGCAAGGACGGGCTCGATCCACGGCTGGCGATCAGTTGGGAGGGTGCGGCCGACGGCCTGTCCGTGACATTCAAGTTGCGCGAGGGCGTCAAATGGCATGACGGCAAGCCCTTTACGTCAGCCGACGTCGCCTTCTCCGCATTACAGATCTGGAAGCCGCTGCAGAATCTCGGCCGCACGGTGTTCAAGGACCTCGCCGCCGTCGAAACGCCGGACGACCTGACCGCCATTTTCAAATTCGCCAAGCCGACACCGTTTCAGCTGATCCGCAACGCACTGCCGGCTCTGAGCAGCGTCGTGCCGAAGCACATCTATGAGGTCGGCAAGATCGAGGAAAACCCGGCCAACAATGCGCCCATCGGCACGGGTCCGTTCAAGTTCGCCGAGTACAAGGCCGGCCAGTATTACCGGCTGGCAAAAAACACCGACTATTGGGGCAAGGACCAGCCCTATCTCGACGAGATCATCTACCAGGTGCTGCCCGACCGCACCTCGGCCGCAAGCGCGCTGGAGGCCGAAGAGATTCAGCTCGCCGCCTTTTCCGCCGTGCCGCTGGCCGACCTCGACCGCATCTCCAAGGTGCCGGGCCTGAAGGTGATAAGCAAAGGCTATGAAGGGCTGACCTACCAGCTCGTCGTCGAGATCAATCATCGCCGCAAGGAACTCGCCGACCTCAAGGTACGCCAGGCGATCGCACATGCGATCGACAAGGATTTCGTCGTCAAGACCGTCTTCCTCGGCTATGCCGCCACCGCCACAGGCCCGGTGCCGAAAAACGATCCGCAGTTCTACTCCGCCGATGTGCCGACCTACGCTTTCGACGTGGCCAAGGCCAACGCCTTGCTCGACGAAGCCGGCTACAAGAAAGGTGCTGACGGCAACCGTTTCACGCTGAAGCTGCTGCCTGCGCCCTATTTCAACGAAACCAAGCAGTTTGGCGACTATCTGCGCCAGGCGCTCGCCGCGATCGGCATCGACGCACAACTGGTCAACAATGACTCGGCCGCCCATATCAAGGCCGTCTACACCGACCATGCCTTCGACCTTGCCGTCGGCCCGCCGGTGTTCCGTGGCGATCCGGCTATCTCCACCACCATCCTGGTGCAGAGCGGCATTCCGGATGGCGTGCCCTTCTCCAACCAGGGCGGCTACAAGAACGAGGCGCTCGACGCGCTCATTGCCAAGGCGTCCGAGACGCTCGACACTGCTGCCCGCACCAATCTCTACAAGGAATTCCAGAAACAGGTGGCGGCCGACCTGCCGCTGATCAACGTCGCCGAATGGAGCTTCATCAGCGTTGCCAGGGAAACGGTGGGCAACATCGCCAACAACCCACGCTGGGCGGTGTCGAACTGGGCGGACACCTATTTGGAATCGTGACACAATCGCGCGGATGAAAATTCGCAACAAAATCGATGTGGAAACTTGGTCAAAGGCTGAGTTTCTTCACACCCCCCTCTGTCCTTCCGGACAGAGGGGGGTGCCTAGACGCCAAACTTCTCTCGATCCGTGCGGCGTCGACTCATCACCATGAACCGCGCCCTCAGTCTCCTGCGCCGTCGCCTCGTCGGCAGCATCTTCGTGCTGCTGATTGTTGTCATTGGCACCTTCCTGCTGCTTGAAGCAGCACCGGGCGACGCGGTGGACGCGTATATCGTGTCGACCGGCGGCGATGCCGGGATGATCGAATTGCTGCGCCACCGCTGGGGCCTTGACCAGTCGGAACTGACGCGGCTGGCCAATTACATCTGGGCGCTGCTGCATCTCGACCTCGGCCAGTCCGTCACCTTCAATCGTCCGATCCGCGACGTGGTCCTCGAGCGTCTGCCCACCACTCTGTTCCTGATGGGCAGTGCCACCGCGCTTTCCTTCGGCCTCGGCTCGGCCCTCGGCATCTATGCCGGCGCCAGGCCAGGCAGCTTCCGCGACCGTTTCCTGTCGATCGGCTCGCTAGCGCTCTACGCGGTTCCCGGCTTCTGGCTCGGCCTTGTGCTGATCGTCATCTTCGCAGTCGATCTGCGCTGGCTGCCAATCGGCGGCATCGAAACTCTGGCATCGTCAAAGACCGGCCTTGATCGCGCCGCCGATATCGCCATCCACCTTGTCCTGCCAGTCTCAGCGCTCGGTTTCATCTACCTGGCGCTCTATCTGCGCATGATGCGCGCCGGCATGGCAGAAGTCTGGCGGCAGGATTTTGTCCTCGCCGCCCGCGCCAAGGGTCTTCCGCGCCGCCGCATCGTGCTCAACCACGTCACCCGCAATGCGCTGCTGCCGCTGGTCACCATGCTTGGCCTGCAATCGGCGCAAATGCTGGGCGGCAGTGTCGTCATCGAAAGCGTCTTTTCCGTTCCGGGCCTTGGCCGGCTGGCGCAGGAAGCAGTAGCGGCGCGTGACACGCCGCTGCTGCTCGGCATCATCCTCACCAGCGCCGTCCTGGTCATCATCATCAACCTTCTCGTCGACATCACCTATGCCTTCCTTGACCCGCGCGTCGGCGCCGGCGAGGCCGGTGCATGAGTTCGATGCGCCGCTTCCTGCGCACGCCCGAAGCTGTCGCCGGCGCCCTCATCCTGGCGGCGCTGGTTGCCATGGCGCTTTCGGCATCACTGTTTTTCCCCTCCGATCCGCAGTCGATTGCCGGTCCGGCACTTCTGCCGCCGTTCAAGGACTGGTCGCTGCCGCTCGGCACCGACAGGCTGGGGCGCAATGTGCTGGCGGAGCTTTTCCATGGCGCGCGCACTTCGCTCGCCGTTGGCCTCGCCGCGGCCGCCGCCGCACTCGTTGTTGGTGCCGTGGTCGGCACCCTGGCAGGCTTTGCCGGTGGCCTTGTCGACGAGGTGCTGATGCGGATCACCGACGCCTTCCAGACCGTACCTGGCTTCCTGCTGGCACTGGCCTTCGTCAGCGTTGTCGGGCCTTCACTTGGTGTGGTGGTCATTGCTATCGCACTCAGCACCTGGACGGGCCCCGCACGTGTGGCGCGCGCCGAAGTACTCTCAATCCGCGAGCGCGACTACGTTGCCGGCGCCCGCGCCATCGGAATGCACCCGCTGGAGATCGCCTTTCGCGAAGTGCTGCCCAATGCCTTGCCGCCGGTGCTGGCGCTGTCGTCGGTGATCGTCGCCGCCGCGATCCTCACCGAAGCAGCCCTGTCGTTCCTCGGTCTCGGCGACCCCAACCGCGTCACGTGGGGCGGCATGATTGCGGAGGGCCGTACGGTGCTGCGCACCGCGCCCTTCCTGTCGATCATCCCGGGCATTGCCCTGGTGCTGACCGTACTTGGCGTCTATCTCGCGGGGGAAGGCGTCGTCGAGACGACGGCCGTGAGAAAGGGCCTGTCATGACAGCGCTGCTTTCAATTCGCGACCTGACGGTTGGCTACCGCCGCGATGCTGGCACGGTAGCGACGCTGAAGACTATCAGCCTTGATGTCGCCGCAGGCGAACGACTGGCCATCATCGGCGAAAGCGGATCGGGCAAGAGCACGCTGGCACTGGCCATTGCCGGATTGTTGCCGGCGTCCTCGACAATCGGCGGAACGATTGAATGGCCGGGGCTCGGCCGCACGCCGCTTGGCGGCCGCGATATCGGCTTCATCTTCCAGGACCCTTCGGGAAGTCTGGACCCCGTGATGGCTGTCGGCGGGCAAATCGCTGAGGTTGCGCACGCCCATCTCGGTCTGGACTGGCCAGCCTCCTATGCCAAAGCCAGAAATTTGCTCGAACGCGTTCGCTTGCCTGATCCCGACACGGCCTTGCGTGCTTTTCCACATCAGCTTTCCGGTGGCCAGAAGCAGCGTGTTGCGATCGCCGCCGCGATCGCGGCTGGGCCGAAACTGCTCATCGCCGATGAAGCGACGAGTGCCCTCGACACTATAGTACAAGCCGAGATCGTCGCGCTCATTCGGCAGTTGGTGGCAGAGGACGGCATGACGCTGCTGTTCATCAGCCATGATATCGCCCTGGCTGCCGAACTGGCCGAGCGCATCGCGGTGTTCCGGCATGGCGCGCTGGTCGAGCTTGGCGCGACGGCTCAGATCGTCGGCGCGCCGACACAAGGCTACACGAGGTCACTGCTCGATGCTCATATCAGCCTCGACGCCGAGCCGCTGCTGAACCGAAGCTGGATCAACGCATGAGCTTGCTGACGGTTTCCAACCTGACCAAACACTACAGTCGCGGCGGCAAAAGCATCGCCGTTGTCGATGATGTCTCCTTCGCGATCGATCCCGGCGAAACACTGGCGCTGGCCGGTCCATCCGGCAGCGGCAAATCGACGATCGCGCGGCTGGTGATGCGGCTGATCGAACCGGAAGCAGGGTACATCGAATTCGAGGGTGGCGATTTCCTCTCCTTGGGTGGCGCTGCTTTGCGGACGCGACGGGCGCGCCTGCAAATGGTGTTCCAGGACCCGTTGGCCGCCTTCAATCCGCGCGCCACGGTGGCCCGCGTGCTCGACGATCCCTTGCGCATCCACGGCATCGCCTCGCGCGAGGAACGCCCGCGCCGCATCGCCGCCTTGCTGGAGCGTGTCGGGCTGCCCGCCGACCTTGCGTCGCGCGCAGTCCATGAAATCTCCGGTGGCCAGCGTCAGCGCGTGGCAATTGCCCGGGCCATTGCGACAAAACCGTCGCTGATCGTGCTCGATGAAGCGGTGTCGGCGCTCGATGTTTCGGTGCGTGGGCAGATCCTCCAGCTCCTGCTCGACCTGCAGCGCCATGAACAGATCGCCTATCTCTTCATTTCGCATGATCTTGGCGTCGTCCGCGCTATCGCGCACCGTGTCCTTGTTCTGGATGCTGGACGGATAGCTGAGAGCGGCGATGCCCGTACCGTCATCGCCGCACCGCAATCAGCCATCGGCAAGGCGCTGGTGGCAGCCGCACCACGTTTAGATCGAAGCATTCGCAAGGACGCACCATGACCGCC
>JBDSLV010000503.1:0-2512 GCA_039916205.1 Mesorhizobium sp.
AACAGCAGATGCAATGGACGCCACGCGGCGTCCATCTCCTCATGCAACTGCGAACCCGGGTGCTCGACGGCACGCTGGACAACGATTTCAAGCGTTGGCGCGAGGCGCGGCAGAAATCTGAAAATGCCCTTAAGTTGGCCGCCTAATGACCCCCAGCTTTTTCATGCTCCCCTCAAATGGTTACCTTGGTACTAAATTTGAGAATGAGCAGTTAATTTGAGGGAGCGGGAAAAAGGTGGGGGTCACGCGGCGAGTGCGAGCTGGCCTTGTTTCACGCGACCGTCGGCCACCGCAGCCCGGACCTGCAGGACCCTGTGAGCGCCCAGCGGCGACCAGCGCATCTGGCGTTTTTTGTTCATCCGCGCGTTGACGAGGCTGTTGGCGGCCGATTCAGCCGGTGAACTCGAGATCGGCTGTCCCGACCAGTATCGTTGGCAGTAGTTGACTATCGAGGTTTCGTTCTGGATCAAATAGGTCTGAAGGTTCCTCACCAATTCGAAGAACCGCTTGAGCTTGGGACTTGGGTCCGACATCCGGGAATGCGCTTCCAGCCGATAGAGCATAGCGTTTACGGTCCGCGTCGCTTCTCTGACATATCCGCTCCAGAGAAGATGGTGGAGCCGAGGAACATGAAAATCACAATCGAAAAGATAAGTATGCAGGTCCCCGATGTTCTTGATGCCATCCCATGCCTGTTCGATGTGTCGAAGTCGCATCGACAGATGGAACCAGTCGAGAATATGAGCGAGGGCCCCCCTGGTTGCGCTGATAACCAGATTCTGCAGCCCGACATCCCCGTCACTGAAAACGGTGACGGCGCCGCCTGGCACCCATCCTTGGGCCCGAAGCGCGGCACGAACTACATCATGCTTGCCGGTGGCGACGTGAGGCGAGCCCGCGAATTGACGAGGTGGCCGGCCCTTGGCCACGACACGCCCCATGGCGATTTCGAAATGGCGGCTCTGATATCCAGGAACCGCGCGAATGTAGGCGCCATCGATAAACACGGAGATTGGTGATCCACCGGCGCGGCTCATTCGGTAGGGACTTGCCTGATCCCATTTCTCGATTCGATCCGCTACCTTGGCCAATCGGTTGCTCACCGTCCGATGATTATGCGCGGCTGGCGCAAACAGGTCGAGAACCGTAGCCGCTTCTCGGAATGACAGCCTCGATCCGAGTTCAGCTTGTACACGCTCGAGTTCTGGGGTCGCTCTGCCCTTCAAGAGGGCTTCAATCCTTCCTACGCCAGCACTTGCCGGGCAGGCACAACCATCAAAGCGAGGGACGCGCACGCGGCAGACGCCAAAGAGCGAGTGGACGGTACGCGGTCGATAGTCATGAATTCCGCGGCGGCGGCCGCATTCCATGCATGCCCGATCTGCGCGGCCGGCTTGATCGACCTGGAACTGGACGAGTTCTGCCTGCAGATTGCGCTGGATATTCTTGCTCTCGTCGAGAGTGAGCCCGAAATCTTCGAACCGCGCGCCATCGACATTGCGTATGACGCTCGCGACCTCCCGCCGCTGTGGAACGCCATCCGCACCGACCATTTCCACCCAGACATTCATCTTCAACTGCGAGGTCACCGAATATCCTTTCCAGCAAAAAAAGAACTCCGGCTACGTCAAATTTCTTACCCCCACCTTTTTCCCGCTCCCAAATGAACAGCGTCGATCCGCTCGATTGGCTCTCCCAGACCTTGACCCGCATCGCTCAAGGCTGGCCGGCATCTGAATCGAAGCCCCATGCCATGGAACTTCAGGCCTGACGCCATCGGCTGACCGCTTACCGCACAGCCGCTCGCCGCAACAAACGGCCTACAAGCTTTTTGATAGGTCCTGACCCTAGCTGCTTTCGGCATCGCGAATTGCTTTTTTTGAATTGGCCTTCGCCGGCCGGGATTGGCATCTATTGAGGCAAGTCAGTTGACGGGCGGGAATCGAGGATGTCCAAAGTGGCGCAAGTCTATTGTAATCGACGCTTCATGCCAGAAGCTGAGGCGCGCATCGGCCTGTTCGACCGCGGGTTCCTCTTTGCCGACGCAGTCTATGAGGTGACCGCCGTGATCGGCGGCAGGCTGATAGACAATGAATTCCACCTCAGCCGTCTGCGGCGATCACTTGCCGAGATAGACATTCCCATGCCGATTTCGGTGGCCGGGATCGAGGCCATCCAATTGGAACTAATCTCGCGCAACGAGCTGGATGAAGGGACTGTCTATCTCCAGATTTCGCGTGGCGAAGCCAAACGCGACTTCCTGTTCCCCGATAATCTCGAGCCGACCTTCGTAGCCTTCACAAGCGACCGAAAGCTGAGAGGGACCGACCCCCAGACCGACGGTATCACTGTCGACCTTGCTCCTGACCCGCGCTGGGCGCGGCGCGACATAAAGACGGTAATGCTGTTGGGGCAGGTCCTGGCAAAGCGCGCTGCCAGCAAAGACGGCTTCGGTGATGTCTGGTTTTACGAGAACGGACAGGTGACCGAGGGCGCTTCGGCGACGGCTTTC
>JBDSLV010000504.1:0-5232 GCA_039916205.1 Mesorhizobium sp.
TGCAATCTCCGGCGCCAGCGTCTCGATCATGCCGAGGTAATCGGAGGTCTTGAACTTTGCCGCCGTGACCAGCGCCTTGCAGCCAACCTTGTTCAGGGCATATTCGAGCTCGGTCAACCGGTAGGCCGGATTGATGTTGACCAGGATCAGGCCAATGCGGGCCGTGGCGAATTGTGTCACCAGCCACTCCCAGCGGTTCGGCGACCAGATACCGACGCGCTCGCCCTTTTCCAGACCCAACGCCAGGAAGCCGGCGGCCAAGGCGTCCACCGTGTCCGACAGTTCGCTCCAGGTGAAGCGCTTGTCCTGATCGACGAAGACAGCCGCATCGAGCGTGCCAAACTTCGAGACGGTGTCGGAAAACAGCGCGGGAATGGTCTTGTGCAGCAGCGGCACGGTGCGCTCGCCCGACACATGCGCCCGGCCATCGAGCGGCGCGACGAACGTGCCGCCATTGCGCAGACCACGTCCGCGCAGGTTGGTGGCATTCTTCAACTCGTCGAGATTGATCGCCATCACCGTCTCCTCCCAGGACAGACGGAGCCTATCAGCCCGCAGCGGTGGTGAAAATCCCGCCGATGGTACTGAGCGAATGCCCTACTTGGCGATGGCAGCCATTTTCGTGGCGATGTCGCGCAAGACGGCCTCGTCGGCAGGCGATCGTATCTTTCTCGATGCCACGAGACAGGCTTGCGAGCGCAGCACGACGCCATCGCCCAGCACTTTCAAATGATTGGCGCGCAGCGTTGAGCCGGTCGTGGTGATGTCGACGATGATATCGGCCAATCCAGCCGCCGGCGCACCTTCGGTGGCGCCGAGGCTCTCGACGATGCGGTAGACCTGGATGCCGTGCTTTTGCGAAAAGAATTGCTGCGTCAGCCGCCAGTATTTGGTTGCGATGCGCAACCGCCGGCCGTGACGCTGGCGGAAATCGGCGGCAACGTCGTCGAGATCGGCCATGGTGTCGACATCGAGCCATATCTGCGGCACCGCGACCACGACATCGGCGCTGCCGAAGCCAAGACGAGCGATGATCTCGGCACGCGCCTCCCAGTCGGCGAGGTTTTCGCGCAGCAGGTCCTCGCCGGTGATACCAAGATCGACCGCGCCCTGGCCGATCTCGCCAGCGATTTCCGAGGCCGACAGGAAAGCCACTTCGACACTCTCAGTGCTATCGATGCGGGCGCGATAGGAGCGTTCGTCGCCGGGCAGGCTGACGGCGAGGCCAGCCTTGGCCAGAACCTCCAGCGCCTGCTCCTTGAGCCGGCCCTTCGACGGGATCGCCAGCGTGATCATGACGCCTTCTCCCGCAATGCCTCGATGCGGTCGAGCCACACCGAAAAGCCGACGCCGGGGATCGGTGTTTTCGCGCCGAGCAGCGTCAGCAGCCGGTCGTAGCGGCCACCGCCAGCCAGCGGCCGGCCGCCGTTCTCGGCCGAGATCTCGAAGACGAGACCGGTGTAATAGTCGAGCGGCCGGCCAAAGGCGGCGTCGTAGCGGATTTTTTCCGCCGGCAAGCCATGCGCCGCGATGGCTTTGGCGCGAGCGGCGAATTTCTCCAGTGCAGCGCCAAGAGAAAGCCCGGCGCCAGTGGCGAAGGCTTCAAGCGCCGCCGTTGCGCCATCAAGCGAAACGTCGATCGCCAGGAAACCCTTCAGCGCCGCGAACGCTTCATTGGACAGGCGCACGCTGCGCAGTTCGGCCTTCTCGATCAAGCGCCGCGCGATCTCGGCCGGTGCGCGTCCGGCGGAAGCGGACAAGCCGGCGTCTTCCATGCCGGTGGTGATGTGTGCTGAAAGGCCGTCAAGATCACCATCGAGCACCAGCGCCGCGACCGCTCCCGAAAGCTGGCCGTTGCGCGGCGGATTGGCGAGATCGGCAAGGGCTGCCTCCAGCATCGCCGTGGAGCCGAAGGCGCGAGCAAGACGCATGCGCCAGCCGCGCGGCAGGCCGAGTGCCGCCAGAACCGCCTCGAAAATCGTCTGGTCGCCAAGCGTGACCGTCAGCGGGAGAGCCGGCAGCGCCAGCGACAGCAGCGCGTGCGCATCGGCCAGCGAACGGGCATCGGCCTCGGCTGTGTCGCGATCGCCGAGATCCTCGATGCCGGCCTGGAAGAATTCGTTGCCGCCTTCGCGGCGCTGGCGAAACACCTCGCCAAGATAGGAATAGCGGCGCGGCGTACCGGCCTGCGAGCTGATGTGGTCGAGGCAGACCGGAATGGTGAATTCAGGCCGCAGGCACAGCGTCTGACCGGTCTCGCTTTCGGTCAGAAAAATACGGCGGCGCAGATCCTCGCCGGCCATATCCAGAAACGGGTCGGCCGGCTGCAGCACGGCCACCTCGACCGCATGCGTGTTGCGGGTGGCGAAGAGGTTGGTGATGTCGGCTGATATGGCGGGGTAGCGGGTGGTCATTGGATAGACAGGCCAGAGGGGGGTGTTCAAGCGCCACCCTTGGCGCGATCGGCTGCTTGCGCCGCCAAAATCTTCCTCACCTCGGCAACCAGCTCGCTCTCGGCCACCGTCACCTGGGCCGGGCGTGCGGCACGCCATTCGGCGTTGTCGGTAATTTCGGCGGACATCCTGGCGCCTTCGATCAGGTCCTTGATCTGCAATTCACCCTTGGCGCGCTCGTCGCCACCTTGAATGACGGCGACTGGGCAGCCACGGCGGTCGGCATATTTCAGCTGCGCCTTCATGCCGGCGCCGCCGAGATACATTTCCGAGCGGATGCCGGCGGCGCGCAGCTCGGCCACCATCTTCTGGTAGCGGCCAAGGCTTTCCGTATCCTTGTCCATGACCAGCACGACAACCGGCGAGACCACGTCCGAGGCGCCAAGTTTGCCAAGGTTCTTCAGCGCGGTCATCAGCCTGCTGACACCGATGGAGAAACCGGTCGCGGGCACCGGCTCGCCACGAAAGCGGGAGACCAGGCCGTCATAGCGCCCACCGCCGCCGACCGAGCCGAAGCGTACGATCTGGCCGTCTTCGTTCGGAATCTCAGCCAGAAGCTCGGCCTCGAAGACCGGGCCGGTGTAGTATTCGAGGCCACGCACGACGGAGCGGTCCATGGCGATACGGTCTTCGCCGTATCCGGCCGCCCTGACCAGCGCCTCGATCGTCGAAAGCTCGCCAACGCCTTCCTGGTAGACGGCGTTCGCGTTCACGTCCTGGTCAACCTGGTTGTTCTGGCCAGACTTTGAAGTCGCCAGAAGGACTGCCTCAGCCTGCGCAATGTTCAGCCCGGCACCTTTGGCGAAGTCGCCTTCGCCTTCCTTGCCACCATCCCAACGCCCCGGTCCAAGCAGCAGCCGCACGCCTTCCGGACCGAGCTTGTCGAGCTTGTCGATGGCGCGCAGCACGGTCAGCCGGCGGCCGGCATTCTCGTCACCGGCGAGGCCGATTGCCTCGAGCACACCATCGAGCACCTTGCGGTTGTTGACGCGGATGACGTAGTCGCCGCGCTTGATGCCCAGCGCTTCCATCACATCGGCCATCATCATCGCCATCTCGGCGTCCGCCGCGACACCCGGCGTGCCGATCGTGTCGGCGTCGAACTGCATGAACTGGCGGAAGCGGCCGGGGCCGGGCTTTTCGTTGCGAAACACCCAGCCGGAGCGATAGCTGCGGTAAGGTTTCGGCAGGCGCTCATAATTTTCTGCGACAAAACGCGCCGTCGGCGCGGTCAGGTCATAGCGCAGCGACAGCCACTGTTCGTCATCGTCCTGGAACGAGAACACGCCTTCGTTTGGGCGGTCCTGGTCGGGCAGGAACTTGCCAAGCGCATCGGTATACTCGATCAGCGGCTGGTCGGCCGGTTCGAAGCCGTAAAGCTCATAGACGGAGCGGATCGTCACCATCATCTTCTCGACGGCGCGGATGTCTTCGGCGCTACGGTCGGCAAACCCGCGCGGCAATCGCGCTTTCGTCTTTTCCGATTTGTCGGCCATCAGCTTGGTACCCGGTGTTTCGTGGCTTCGTGGGCGGTAAAATTACCGCTCCCCACAGCGCGCGTGTCCTAACCGATGCGGCTTTGTGCGGCAAGGGTCAGCACCCTGGCCTCCTCCTCATGCGCGTGGTGTGAACGACATCACTGGAAACAAAATGCGCCAAAAGGAAACAATTCTGCCACCAGCGCGGCATCGTGCCGACACAATCCGAGCCGATAAAGCGCGCGGAAACAAAGGGTTCGGGGCCATGATCACGGCAGCAAAGTCAGACATTATCGATCGCAATGCCGGCGAAGCCCATGGCCGGCTGCGGCCCGCCGATATGGACGCCCACAAGATGGCGAGCCAGGCCGCGGGTCCATTCGACGTTACGGCTGATGAAACCAATAGCCCGACAATGCGAGATGCGCTGATGACCGGCCTGCTGGTGATCTATCCCGCCCTGGCCACTGTAGCAGCGATCGTCGCCGGTCTTTTCCTGGCCGGCGCCAGCGGCACCTGAGGCCCGATCAGTCACCTCGGCCGCTTGAATACCTTGCGCTCGGCCTCGACCTGTTTGCGGCAGACACAGCCTTCCAGATGGTCATTGACCAGCCCCATGGCCTGCATGAAAGCATAGACCGTCGTCGGGCCGACAAAGCTCCAGCCGCGCTTTTTCAGTTCCTTCGAAATGCGAACCGAAACCGCCGTCGTTGGATTGCCGCGCAGATGGGCAAGATCGACAACCTCGGGCCGCTCGTCCTTGCCGGGTTCGAATTTCCAGAACCATGCGGCCAGGGAACCGAATTCGTCGGTCATTTCGCGGGCGCGCTTGGCATTGTTGATGGTCGAGACAATCTTGCCGCGATGGCGGATGATGCCGGCATTGCCAAGCAGGCGTTCGACATCCTTGTCGGTAAAGGCGGCAACCTTGTCGATGTCAAAGCCGGCAAAGGCCTCGCGAAAATTCTCCCGCTTGCGCAAGATGGTCAGCCAGGACAGGCCCGACTGGAAACCTTCTAGGCAGATTTTTTCGAACAGCCTGCGGTCGTCGGCAACGGGCCTACCCCACTCATTGTCATGGTAGTGCAGATAGTCGGGCAGATTGCCGTGCCAGAAGCAGCGCACGACACCGTCAGGGCCTGCAATCAGGCCGGTATTTTCAGTTTCCATGGCGAAATCCATTCGTTAACGCGCCTTGGCGCAACATTTACCGCGGCTTTACCAGATTCCTGAACCCGGCGGTAACCACACCAAAAGGTTTACTGACATCTCGGCATTTTACGCATTCCGATTCATGCTTC
>JBDSLV010000505.1:0-9934 GCA_039916205.1 Mesorhizobium sp.
ATGAACCGGGCATGAAGATGGCGGTTTTCTGGCGCCTCGGGCAATATCAGCTAATTTGCGGCAAGCCCCAGTTCCTTGCGGGCTTGCCGCGTCAGCTTCAGCGAGACAAGCCGATGGCTGTCGCGCAGGTAATCCTTCAACGTATCATCATCCATGCTCTGGCTTGTCTGACGCTGGATCCATTTCATGCCGCGCGACGCAAGATAGGGTGCCGGCCGCAGCCCCGGCTGTTCCTTCAGCACATCATAGGCAATATCGGAACATTTGAAGGTGACGAACGGCTGGCGCCCTTCGTCCCAGCCTGCGATGGCGAACACCTTGCTGCCGACCTTCCAGACATGGGCGCCGCCCCACTGAACAACATGGTTCGTCGCGGGCAGTGAGGCGCAGAAGCCATTGTACTCGTCCAGCGTCATCCGCGGACCCGCAAGGAGGTTCTCGTGATCATCCGATGTCACCGCGATGAACAATGTGAAGCTTGTTGCCGTCGGGGTCACGAAGGTAGGCGCCATAATAGCCGTTGCCATAGTGCGGACGTGGGCCGGGTGCGCCTTCTTCGGTGCCGCCAGCGGCAAGGCCGGCGGCAAACGCGGCATCCACTGCAGCCGCCGAGGCCGCCGAGAATGCAACCATGCTTCCGTTGCCGCTGGTTGCCGGCTTCCGGTCAAACGGCATGTAGACATAGAACCTCGGTAACGGGCGCGAAGGTTCGATCCAGCATGCCGAGGCAGGCCCGCCATCCGGCGTAACGGCCCGCCGCAGTAAGCCAAGCGGGCCTAGTGTCGCGTCGTAGAACACCGCGGCCCGCTCGATGTCAGTGCACCCAACAGTTATGTGGCTGAACATCCTGTCTCCATTCTTCTAAAGCGCGTCGCGTCGAAACGGATTCAGGCGACGCGCTTTAAGTCTTTGTTTTCATGCATGTCGCCGTCCCAAAACCGAGGTCACTTTGGGCGACATGCATGAGATTGGAAGGTATCAGGCTGCTGCCTCGGTCGCGACGACCGTCGGCTTTGAGCGGAAGTTCAGACGGTCGGAGCCGGCTGTGACCTTGACGGTCGAGCCGTCAAGAATGTCGCCGAGCAGGATCTTTTCCGCCAGCGGGTCCTGCAGTTCCTTCTGCATCACCCGCTTCAGCGGCCGTGCACCATAGGCAGGGTCGTAGCCCTTGGCCGCCAGCCAGTCGATCGCATCCTGGTCGAGTGAAAGCGTGATCTTGCGGTCGGTCAGCAGGTTCTCCAGCCGCTTGAGCTGGATCTCGACGATGCGGCCCATGTCCTGCCGGCGCAGCCGGTGGAACAGGATCACCTCGTCGATG
Source organism: Mesorhizobium sp. (assembly GCA_039916205.1). GTDB lineage: Bacteria > Pseudomonadota > Alphaproteobacteria > Rhizobiales > Rhizobiaceae > Mesorhizobium. Next base: position 1,319 of record JBDSLV010000505.1, read on the forward strand.
CGGTTGAGGAACTCCGGCCGGAACGATGCCTTGACGACATTCATCACCTCGTCACGTACGACATCGACGTCCTGGTCCTCACCAAGAGCGACGAGATACTCGGCTCCGAGATTGGACGTCATGATGATCAGCGTGTTGCGGAAATCGACCGTGCGGCCCTGACCATCGGTCAGCCGCCCGTCATCAAGCACCTGCAACAGCACGTTGAACACATCCGGATGCGCCTTCTCGATCTCGTCGAACAGCACGACCTGATAGGGCCGACGGCGCACCGCCTCGGTCAGCGCACCACCTTCCTCATAGCCAACATAGCCGGGAGGCGCGCCGATCAACCGCGATACCGAGTGCTTTTCCATGAATTCCGACATGTCGATCCGCACCATCGCGCTCTCATCGTCGAACAGGAAACTCGCCAGGGCCTTGGTCAATTCGGTCTTGCCGACGCCCGTCGGGCCGAGGAACATGAAAGAGCCGATCGGCCGGTTCGGGTCCTGCAGGCCCGCGCGGGCACGCCGAACAGCCTTCGAAACGGCCTGAACCGCCTCACCCTGACCGACGACACGCTTGCCGACCTCGTCTTCCATGCGCAACAGCTTGTCACGCTCGCCCTGCAGCATCTTGTCGACCGGAATGCCGGTCCAGCGCGATACGATATGGGCGACGTGATCGGGCGTGACCACCTCTTCGACCATGCCGACCTTGCCGTCCTGGGCTTCGGCTTCCCTAAGCTTCTTCTCCAGTTCAGGGATGCGGCCATAGGCAAGCTCGCCGGCGCGCTGGAATTCACCCTTGCGCTGGGCAATGGCGAGGTCGTTGCGCGCCTCCTCGAGTTGCTTCTTCAGGTCGGCCGCAAGCCCGAGCTTCTGCTTCTCGGCCTGCCACTTAGAGGTGATCTCCTTCGATTCCTCCTCAAGGTCCGCGAGTTCCTTCTCGAGGCGGGCAAGCCGGTCCCTCGACGCATCGTCCTTCTCGACCTTCAGCGCCTCGCGCTCGATCTTCAGCTGCATGATGCGGCGATCGATCTCGTCCAGTGCTTCAGGCTTCGAATCGACCTGCATGCGCAGCCGCGACGCGGCCTCGTCGACAAGATCGATCGCCTTGTCCGGCAGGAAGCGGTCGGCAATATAGCGGTTGGACAGCGTCGCCGCGGCAACAAGCGCCGAATCCGAGATGCGCACCTTATGGTGCTGCTCGTACTTTTCCTTCAGTCCGCGCAGGATCGAGACGGTGTCTTCCACCGTCGGCTCGTCGACGAAAACCGGCTGGAAACGGCGGGCGAGAGCAGCATCCTTTTCGACATGCTTGCGGTATTCGTCGAGTGTTGTCGCGCCGACGCAGTGCAGCTCGCCGCGTGCCAGCGCCGGTTTCAACAGGTTCGACGCATCCATGGCGCCGTCCGCCTTGCCGGCACCGACCAGCGTGTGCATCTCGTCGATGAACAGGATGATGTTGCCGTCAGCCGAAGTGACCTCCGACAGCACGGCCTTCAGCCGCTCCTCGAACTCGCCGCGATATTTGGCGCCGGCGATCAGCGCGCCGAGATCAAGCGACATCAGCTGCTTGTCTTTCAACGATTCCGGCACATCGCCATTGACGATGCGCAGCGCCAGGCCTTCGGCGATCGCCGTCTTGCCGACGCCCGGCTCGCCGATCAGCACCGGATTGTTCTTGGTGCGGCGCGACAACACCTGGATGGTGCGGCGGATCTCGTCGTCGCGGCCGATGACGGGATCGAGCTTGCCGGCGCGAGCATCCGCGGTCAGGTCGCGCGCGTATTTCTTCAACGCGTCATAGCTCTGTTCGGCACTCGCGGAATCAGCGGTGCGGCCTTTGCGGACATCATTGATGACTTGGTTCAGGGCCTGAGCGGTGACGCCACCCTTGGCCAGAATATCGGCTGTCTTGGCCGACTTCTCCATGGTGAGCGCCTGCAACAGCCGTTCGACCGTGACAAAGCTGTCGCCAGCCTTCTTGGCCAATTCCTCGGCGGTCGAAAACACTTTCGCCAGCGGCTGCGCCAGGTAGAGCTGGCCATTGCCGCCTTCCACCTTTGGCATCGCTTCCAGCGCTGTCTCGACCCCGAGTTTGACGTCGCGGACGTTGCCGCCGGCACGCTCGATCAACGACGCCGCCAAGCCCTCATCGTCGTCGACGAGCACTTTCAGCATATGTTCAGGTGTGAATTGCTGGTGGTTGCGCGACAGCGCCATGGTTTGCGCCGACTGGATAAAACCGCGCACGCGTTCCGAGTATTTCTCAAGGTTCATATCTGTCTCCTTCCGTCACCGGCCCGCTTTGCGGCACCGGATCCGATTGCGGTGACGGACCCGCCCATTCGAGCCGGGTCCAGTTGAGGCTGATATGGTGCGTAGCCCATGATCCCTCAAGACGTCTCGACCGTGATCGAGGCATAATATTGCACGGATGCACAAACGAAAACGGCGGAGATTTCTCTCCGCCGTTCGACACTATTCAAACGCTTCGTTCGATCAGTTTTCGGTGACGACGATCGTCGGTTCGCTGGCTTCGGCTTCCACCGGTGCGCCGGCCACTTCCTCGGCAGCATTGCCGTTATCGATCTGGTCGGCATTGACGCGCGGACGGCGCGGACGCTTGGGCCGGCGTGCAGCGCTGCTTTCAGCAGCCGCTTCATTCAGTTCGGCCTGAGCGGCAAGGGCGGCAGGCGAAAAGCTCTCGAACTGCAGCACCGGCTCAACCACGGAAACGGGCTCGGCGACGGCAATGGCCTCAGCTTGGACCGGTGCGTCATTGCCAGTGCTTTGCTCGCCGCGTGGGCCGTTCTGCTCGCCGCGCGCCGCGTAATCGCCGCGCTGGCCGTTGCCGTTCTGGCCGTAACCGCCATTCGGGCGGCGGTCGCGATGACGTCCGCCATTCTCACGGCCGTTGTTACGCCCGCCGTTGTTGTCGCGGTTATCGCGGCTGTTTTCCTGGTTCAACGCCAGTTCGGCCGGCGTGCCTTCGATCACCGGCTGCGGACCAGCACCGTGGTTGACCACGGGAACATCGGCAACGGTGTTGCTGTTGTTGCCGCCATTGTCGAAATCGTCGCGATCCTCGTCGCCGTCATCGTCGAAATCATCGCGATTGTTCTGGGCGTTCTGGATCGGCATCTGCGCCTGCGCGGCGGCGATGATACGATTGTAATGCTCGGCATGCTGGAGATAGTTTTCCGCCATCACCCGGTCACCGGAGCTTTGCGCATCACGGGCAAGGGTGGCGTATTTTTCGGCGATCTGCTGAGCCGAACCGCGAATTTTCACGTCCGGGCCGTTGCTCTCGTAGTTGCGCGTCAGGGGGTTAGGCCCTTTGCGGTTGTTGTTGTTGTTGTTACTATTGTTGTTATTACCGCCACCGCCGCCGCCATTGTTGTTGCGACCGCGCATGCGCCTGTTCTGCTGTTGTGGCCTCATCAAACTCTCTTCATTTTGAAATTTTCGAAAAACTCTTCACGAACGGAGGCGCTCATGCAGCCAACCGTTTCGTCTCTTCACCGGCGTTCGCCCGCATCGATTGCGTTGGCGCCACGTGCCATCCTGTTCCGGTTACATCACTTGCCGGACGATTCCCGCTCGAAGCTTGGGCATCGTTTGCGCAAGAAGGCAGCTATTTCCAAGGAAAACCGAATCGCTAAGAGCACTGCCTGCTTCGTCTCATCCGGGTAACGCGACCCTAGCCGCATTCCCCGGTATTGCCAAGCGGTTTTTTTTGCACTGCGTCAAGGCTTTGCACCTTCAAAGACAATAACCCTGTCGTTTCCACCAAGGTCACGGAAAGCACCTGCCGACACATAGCCTGCCGCCGCGAATATCGCCGAGACCTCATTGTGCTGTGTGTGACCGATCTCGACCGCAATCTTGCCTTCAGTTTCCAAAAACCTTGCCGCCTCCGCGGCGATGATCCTGTAGGGGTCCAGACCGTCCGCACCGCCATCCAAGGCCAGTCGCGGATCGAAATCGCGGACTTCGTCCTGCAGATTTCCAATGTCTTCAGAACGTATATAGGGAGGGTTTGCGGCAATTACATGGTATCTCCCGGAAACATTCGCGAACCAGTCGGACCGCACCGCCGTGAACCGCCCGGCGAAGCCCAGTTGCGCTGCATTGCGGGTTGCCGTTGCCAGCGCGCCTTCGGACATATCCACGCCGGTCGCCCTCGCCGCCGGAACAGCACTGAGCAGCGCCAGGGCAATCGCGCCTGTACCGGTGCCGAGATCAAGGATGCGGCATTCGCCCTCCCGCACCGCTGCCGCCTCGACGAAAGGCAGCAGCGCCTCAACAAGGGTCTCGGTGTCCGGCCGCGGCTCCAGTGTCTCCGGCGATAGCGACAGGCGCAAACCATAGAATTCGCGGTAGCCAAGGATGCGATGCACCGGTTCGCCCAGGACGCGTCGTCTCAAGGCGGCATCGATGGCGGCAATCGCGCTGGTGTCGGTCTTGCGCTGGGGGTCGGTGATGGCTTGGGTGCGCGTCGTCCCAGAAAAATGCTCGACGATCAGCCTAGCATCAAGCGCGGGATCAGCGACACCGGCCACCGCAAGGCGCTCCCGGGCAGCGCGCAGCAGCGGCCCGAGCGTGTCGGGCAGACCGTCAGCCATCGACGCCGATATCGGCGAGCAGCTTCGACTGATGATCGGCGAGCAGCGCGTTGATGATCTCGTCGAGTTCACCCATCATCACCCGGTCGAGCTTGTAGAGCGTCAGGTTGATGCGATGGTCGGTGACGCGGCCTTGCGGAAAATTGTAGGTGCGGATGCGCTCGGACCTATCGCCGGAGCCAACCTGCGATTTGCGTGATTCGGAGCGTTCCTCATCGGCCTTGCCGCGCTCCAGATCGTAGAGCCGCGCCCGCAGGATCTGCATGGCCTTGGCCCGGTTCTGGTGCTGCGACTTTTCCGCCTGCACCACCATGATGCCAGTCGGCAGATGGGTGATACGCACAGCCGAATCGGTGGTGTTGACGTGCTGACCACCCGAACCAGAGGCACGCATCGTGTCGATGCGAATGTCTTCGGCCCTGATCTCGATGTCGACCTCTTCCGCTTCCGGCAACACCGCGACGGTGGCGGCGGAGGTATGGATGCGCCCGCTGGCCTCGGTCGCCGGCACGCGCTGCACGCGGTGCACGCCGGACTCGAATTTCAGATGCGCGAAAACGCCCTTGCCCGAAATGGTCGCGATGATTTCCTTGAAGCCGCCGGCATCGCCGTCACTGGCCGATGCAGCTTCGAAGCGCCAGCCGCGGTCCGCCGCGTAGCGCTCATACATGCGAAACAGATCGCCAGCGAACAGTGCCGCCTCATCGCCGCCGGTGCCGGCGCGGATTTCGAGGATGGCATTCTTGTCGTCGGCGGCATCCCTGGGCAACAGCAGGATCTGGATGTCCTTCTGCAATTGCTCGATGCGCTCCTCGACCTCTGGCAGATCGGCCTCGGCAAGGTCGCGCATCTCGGCGTCGGTGCTCTTGTCGGCAAGCATTGCCTCGAGATCGGCCTGCTCATGCTCGGCAATGCGCAGTGCCCGGACCTTGGCGACCATGTCCTGGATCTCGGCATATTCCGACGCCATTTTCACATAGGCGTCGGCCGCCGGCCCGGCCGACATCTGTGCCTCAAGCATCTCGAAACGCTTGACGACTTGATCCATACGGTCGCGGGGCAGGTTGATCATGATGAAATGCTACAGCGGAATGGAGCGGTCGTCGGCAAAGGCCTGCAGCAGCGCCCGCATCGGCAACCCCTGCGCCGGCGCCATGAGATTGTCGGCGAAGAAGGCCTGCAGCTCTTCCAGCGGCAGTTCGGTCAGCATCGCTTTGACCGGGCCGATGGAGGCCGGCGACATCGAGATCGAGCGGTAGCCCAGCCCGATCAGCGCCATGGCCGAGATCGGCTTGCCGGCAAGTTCGCCGCACAGTGTTACCGGTGTGTGATTGCGCGCGCCGGCATCGGCAATCGACTTCAGGACGCGCAGGAATGGCGCCGACAGCGTGTCGAAGCGGTCGGACAATTGCGTGTTGCCGCGATCGACCGCCATGACGAACTGAAAGAGGTCGTTCGAGCCGACGGAGACGAAGTCGACCGCCTTCATCAATTCGTCAAGCTGGAACAGCAGTGACGGCACTTCCAGCATGGCGCCAAGCTTGAGGCTGGTCGGCAGGTGATGGGCAAAACGCGAGAGATGCCGCACTTCCCGGTCGATGATCTCGCGCGCCTGGACGATCTCGCCAAGCTCGGTCACCATCGGCAGCATCAGCTTGAGCTCTCGCCCGCCGCTGGCCTTGAGCAAGGCGCGGATCTGGGTCCTGAGCAGGCCTGGCCGGTCGAGCGTCAGGCGGATCGCCCGCCAGCCGAGCGCCGGGTTCTCTTCCTGGATCGCGCCCTTGAAGTAGGGCAGCACCTTGTCGCCGCCGATGTCGATGGTGCGGAAGGTGACCGGCTTGCCGCGTGCCGCGTCGAGCACGTCGCGGTAGAGCTTTTCCTGGGCTTCGGCGCGGGGGAAGGTCGAAGCGACCATGAATTGCAGTTCGGTGCGGAACAAGCCGATGCCGGCGGCACCCGCCTCCGCCAGTTGCGGCAGGTCGACCGCCAGGCCGGCATTCATCAGCAGGTCAACCTGGACACCGTCCCGCGTTACCGACGGCTTCTTGCGCAGCTCGCGGTAGACTTCCTGCCGGCGCGCCCGGAAGCGGACCTTTTCGGCATAGGCGGCTTCGAGATCGGACTGCGGGCGCAGATGGATCGTGCCTTCTTCGCCATCGACGATGATGGCATCGCCGTTTTCCGCCATCGAGACGGCGCCCTTCATCTGGCCGGCGACGGGAATGCCCATCGCGCGCGCCACGATGACGACATGGCTGGTCGCCGCGCCATCTTCCAGAACCACGCCGCGCAGCTTGTCCCTGGGGTAATCGAGCAGTTCGGCCGCACCCATCGAACGGGCAACGATGATGGCGTCCTTGGGCAGCGAGGCCGCGACATCTTCCGGCCCACGCCCCATCAGCTGGCGCAGCAGCCGGTTGGCAAGGTCGTCGAAATCGCTCATCCGCTCGCGCAGATAAGGGTCGGTCATGTGCAGCATCCGGGCGCGCATGTCGCTCTGCACTTTTTCCACCGCGGCTTCCGCCGTCAGGCCGTTGCGGATCGCCTCTTCCAGCCTGCGCACCCAGCCACGGTCATTGGCGAACATGCGATAGGCTTCGAGCACTTCGCGATGCTCGCCCTCGAAGGCGACATCGCGGCGTTCCAGCATATCGTCGATGGAGAGCCTGAGCGAACCGAGCGAAGTCTCGAGCCGGCGAACCTCTTCCTCGCTGTCCTCGTTGAACAGGTTGGTGACGACAATGCGCGGCTCGTGCAACACGACATGGCCGAGGCCCACGCCGTCGTTGAAGGACAGGCCGGTAAAGCTCACCGGGCGGCGCAGATCCAGTTCGAGGCCTGGCCGCGTCAATCGCGCCAGGTCGCCGGTGGCGATCATCTCGGCGATGACCATCGCCGTCGTTTCCAGCGCTTCGACCTCGTCGTCGCGATAGTGGCGCATGGTCTTGTTCTGCACCACCAGAACGCCGAGCGTGCGCCCTGCCCGCAGCACCGGAACGCCAAGGAAGGAGTTGTAGATCTCTTCCCCGGTCTCAGGCAGATAGGCGAAGGCTGGATGTTCCTGTGCGTTGGATAGGTTAAGCGACCGCGCGCTGGCGGCAATGGTGCCGACGAGGCCTTGCCCCAGCCTGAGCTGTGCCAGGTGGACGGCGTTCGGGTTCAAACCCTCGGTGGCGTAGAGTTCGAGCACCGAGTCGGCGCGCAAGACATAGAGCGAGCACACTTCGGCGACCATGTTCGAGGCGATGTCGCGCACGATCCGGTCAAGCCGCTCCTGCGGCTCCAGCGGCTCCTGCATGAGCTCGCGGAGCCGTTTTAGCAAAACGCGCGGGCCACTGGCCTGATCACGCATCGCGGCTTCTTCTCCAATGGGCATATTGCCCGCCGCAGTTTCCACTGCGGCCGGCGCACACGCAACAACTCAAATCAGTCTTGCTACTGCTTATCCAGACCGTAGACGGAATGCAAAGTACGAACCGCCAGTTCTGTATACGGACCGTCGATCAGGATCGAAATCTTGATTTCCGAGGTGGTGATGGCGCGAATGTTGATCGATTTGTCGGCCAGCGCCTTGAAGGCGGTGGCGGCGACACCGGCATGGCTGCGCATGCCGATACCGATTACCGAAACCTTCGACATGCCGGCTTCCGACTGCACGACATCATAGCCAATCTCGGCTTTCAGGCGCTCGAGCACGGCAAGCGCCTTGTCGACATCGCCCGACGGCACGGTGAAGGTCATGTCGGTGAACTTGCCGTCCTCGGAAATGTTCTGGACGATCATGTCGACATTGATATTGGCCTCGGCCAGAGGGCCGAAGATGCCGGCGGCGACGCCCGGCCGGTCACCGACACGGCGCAAAGATATCTGCGCCTCGTCCTTGGCATAGGCAATTCCGGTGACGACCTGCTGTTCCACGATCTCTTCCTCGTCGCAAATGAGCGTTCCGGGCGGATTGAGCAAATCCCCCATTCCGGGTGCATCGGGGTCGTCGAAGGACG